>JACXTQ010000271.1 GCA_016919605.1 Methylovulum sp. | reverse complement strand
TCCGGCTGTCAAAAGCGTTGGGTCGCTCTCCAGAAAGTTGGCTGATGATGCAGGACAATTATAATCTTTGGCAAGCTAGGCAAACCGTTAACCTTGATGCGGTTGAAAAGATTGAATTTAGGGCGGTGGCATAATGGGTTTTCATCTTAATGTACAAGGAGAAGATATGTCCGCGTTCAGGCCGGGCATTCCTACGATGTTGAAATTGTCGATGACCAGAGATACACCACTATGACTATTTCTATTGAAGAATTGGATACCCTTGATTTTTCCGATGTTGCCGATACTCACCGGGGCAAATTTCGCCCTATTCATCCAGGTGAAATTCTACGCGAAGACTTTTTAGTGCCACTTAATATGAGTGTCAGTGCGCTGGCTTTGGCGTTGCGCGTACCTGCCACCCGATTGCATGAAATTGTCAAGGAACGCCGTGCCATCACGCCTGACACGGCGTTGCGTTTGGCGCGGTATTTTGGCGGTGATGCCCAATCATGGCTTAACTTGCAAACGTCTTATGATTTGCGCCTTGCCCAACAAAATACCCTGCCAGCCATAGAGCGCGAAGTATTGCCGCGTGAAACGGCTGGCAACACGGGCTTGCAAGCCTAAACAATCTCACGGCGCTTTATCTTTAAGCGGGTTGCAGCGTCCTGCACCACAGCCTTTCCGCTTTCAGGACTGATATACCCTCCACCTGCCCCAAAACCTCAACAACACCTAATGCTGGAGTAAGTTTAAAGTTTTCTCCGGCAGCGACCCTTGGTCTTTGCCTTCTTTATGTAGCTGGGCTTCTTCATGGACGGTGGTCATGAAGGTTAACAATTGTAGCTCATAGTGCATTTTTTGTTGGAAATCATTACATTCCCACATTTGGTTTAATAGCTGTTTGGCGTGGTGGTGGATGGTGAAGGCGACCGCTTCCGGCAAATGCTGGTAACTGGCTTTGATGGCGTGTTTCAGTTGTTCCAATGACCGCAAATAGTGTTGGTAGTCTTTAATGTCTTGCTGGCAGCGGGTTTTTAACAGCTCCAGCTCAGTGTCTTGGCGGGTTTTTAGCAAGGCTATGTCATGGGTCAGTTCGGCGGTTCTTTTCGCCAGTTCCGCTGCCAAGGCTTGTTCTGCTAGGGCGTGTGCATGCCGTAGTTGCGCCTGTTGCCCGTGATGCTCGGTGTGCCAGTCAAGGTCTGCTTTTTTTAGGGAATGCCAGATGTTTAGCAGCCGTAAAAAGGGGTTGTTTAATAGCTTCATGTCGGTGTCCAGGTCGCTATTTTTTGTTGTAAGGTCAGTAAAGCCAAGCTGTCTTGCTGTTGCAGGCCGACGCTTAATTCATGCCGCCATTGTTGGTAAGTCGTTTTCGGCACGCGTTTTTTGAGCGGGCGCAATTGTTTATTGATAGTTTTGGCTAGGGCGCGTAATTGCCTTTGGTTATCGGCGTTGAGCAGGCGGCGGCGTTGGGTTTCGTAATTAAGATACAGTTTGAGCTGTTGTAGCCGGAACCGTTGGCTGAGGTTGAGCTGTTGGTTCTGGGTAAACCACAGTTTACGCAATTGGGTTTGCGGTGCGGAAAAATACTCGCTTATCGACACGCCGACGCGCTTGCCAAGCAATACCAAGCCGCTGAGGATCAGCAGGCCAGAGCCACCTAATAGGATGAACAGGCCCAGTTGGGTGATAAATTCCGGCAACCAAGGCAAGCCCAATCTCAGCAGCACGTCGCTTGAGATAAAGGCCGCTACCGCGAAGGCCATCAGCAACAAGAAAATTCGGATAATCACGCAAGCAAGAGATAAAAGCCAATAAAGTGGCTATTGTACAGAAATAGGCGCGGCAAGGTGATTTAAAGGCGAACGGCCTTGGGTCAGGCGAATTTTCTGGTCAAACCCTCATGTTGTACGGTGATGGTTTGTTTAATGTTATGGTATAGCTTTTCAAACATGGCACGTGCTTGGGTTTTTTCGCGGACATCGACCGTTATGATCGGGTCCAAAAAGCCATGTTTGCGGATATGCTCGTGGTATTCAGGCACATGATGGGCACTGGCATTTTGGTTAATTGCGATAAGGGCGGGGTGTTTTTTTAGGTATGCCCGATAACGGTGAAGGAAATAATCAATTTCCGCTAGGGCTTGCGAATGGGTGCCGTCAATCATAATAATGATGCCATCGGCTCCTTTCATGACGGCTTCAGCCATAAAATCAAACTGTTGTTGTGCGGGTGTGCTGTAAAGATGCACTTCGGTACCGTTAATATGAATAGCGCCGTAAGCGAGGTTGGCGATGCCGGCTTTGCGGTGTAAGGTATCTTGCCCGGTGGCGCAGGTCATTGAATTGATGGCCAGCACCTCGCTGACCGCCGTAATGGCGTTTGTCCCGCTCATACCGTCATGCCCTATCATGACTATTTTTAACATATCATTAGCAATCCGACGGTGTTTGGTAGAGACGGTATTCATTGAAAACTCCATAATAGATAATAATTCCCGAAAGCCTATAGTTGTTATGTTCTTGAAAGTGACGGCACTGATTTAAAGCGAACAAAGACTCAATACGTTATTGATGTTTAGTTTTTTAAGGATTGCCGCTGCCACTTTAAAAAATAAAGATTTTACTCAATATGAGCAATATGCTTGCCAATACTATGGGCACGGTTCATTTGCGGGTTTTTTATTATAATTATTTGTTTTATAAGTATTATATGGGCAATATTTTTTTACTATACCGCTTTATTCGCTCCTAGCAACATTTTATAGGCGATATTGGCTCGACATCTTTGGCACATTGTGACAATTTTTTCCCCTTCTTTAAATCTCCCCGCGTTCAATCACGGGCAAAACCCAGTAATGCACGCCAGCACCAGCAAAGTCTTGCTTTAAGCGCGTCAATAACTCAGCCAGCCCTTCGGCGTTGACGTACATTTGGAAACGGATTTTTTTCTGCCGTCCGCTGACTTGTTCGGCGAGCGAGAGGCCTTTGTTTTCGTGGTGATGGGCGTTGATGGGGAAGCTGCTGAACCCATGTTCGGATTCTAACAGCAAAAGACTATCCACTACGCTTTCTTCAAGGCTAGGCGGAACGTTTAGGGTTAGCAGATATTCTTGATGTTGGGTCATGGTCATTACCTGTCGTTAGATGATTTTTATGTCGGGTGTGAGGGTGGCTGTAGAGACGTTGCCGTGCAACGTCTCTACAAGGGCGGCGGACTTTAAGCCTCTTTCCCCTGCCCAAACAGCTTAAATAAGATAGGCAGCAGAAACAGTGTCAAAAAGGTTGAAGACACCAGCCCGCCAATAACCACGATTGCTAAAGGCCGTTGGATTTCGGAACCGGGGCCGGTGGCGAACAGTAAGGGAATAAGGCCGAAGGCGGCGATGCTGGCGGTCATTAGTACCGGACGTAGACGGCGGGAAGAGCCGATGATGACGACTTTGCCAATCGCCATACCCGTTGCCAGAAGTTGGTTAAAATAACTGACCATCACCACGCCGTTGAGCACCGCGATACCTAGCAAGGCGATAAAGCCGACCGAGGCCGGTACGGAGAGATATTCGCCCGATAGCCACAAGGCGAACACGCCGCCGACCATCGCCAAGGGGATGTTCGACAGCACCAAGGTAGCTTGGCGTACCGAGCCGAAGGTAGAGAACAGCAACAGGAAAATCAGTCCCAACGATACCGGCACCACCACCGACAACGTGGCGGCGGCGCGTTGCTGGTTCTCGAATTGGCCACCGAATTCTAGGGTATAGCCTATCGGTAATGGCACTTGGTCGGCGACGGCTTTGCGGGCCTCTTCGACAAAGCCGACTAAATCGCGGTTTTGGACATTGCTGCGCACGACCGTAAAGCGTTGCCCGTGTTCGCGGCCTATCGCCACCACGCCCTCAACTTTTTGCAAGGCCGCCACTTCGGTGACAGGAACGTGGCTGCCATCGGGCAGGGTGATTTGCAAATTGTCGAAGTTGGCGGTGTTGCTGTTGCCGCGCAAGATCAACGGGGTGCGTTTGATGCCTTCTTGGATAATGCCTAGGTTAAGCCCTTCGATTTGCGCACGGAGCAGGGTTTCGATGCTGTCACTGTCTAGCCCCAAGCGGCCAGCGGCGGCTTTGTTGATGGTCAGTTGCAAAAACTGCATCCCCTCGTTTTGCTTGGCGAACACGTCACTGGAACCTTGGATATGTTTGAGCACCTCGGCAATGGCCGCCGCTTTTTCGTTTAGCACCTGCAAATCCGGGCCGAACAGTTTGACTGCGACATCGCCACGCGTGCCGGTGAGCATTTCCGAGACGCGCATTTCTATCGGTTGGGTAAAGCCAAAGGCAATGCCAGGGGTTTGCTCCATGACTTTGCGGATGTCTTCAATCAAATGGTCTTTATCGCGGGTATGCCATTGGTCTTTTGGCTTCAACACCAAAAAGGTGTCGGTTTCGTTTAAGCCCATCGGGTCTAGGCCCAGCTCGTCAGAGCCTACCCGTGACACCACGGTGTCAATTTCGGGGATATTTTTGAGCAGGTTTTTTTGCACCTGCCCGTCCAGCATCACCGATTGCGCTAAGGTGATGGACGGCAGTTTCTCCAGTTGCACAATAATGTCGCCTTCGTCCATCGTCGGCATAAACGTACTGCCGATTTGGCTGAACACCACGACAGTGGCCGCCAATAGGCCGCCCGCACCGATAAAGACGGTTTTATTATTGTCCAGACACCACGCTAAGCTAGGCTTATACAAGGCCTGTAACTTGCGCGGCAACCACGGCTCTTCATGGGAGACTTCTTTGAGCAAATACGAAGCGATCACCGGAATCACCGTCAGTGACAAAATCAGCGAGCCGCTTAAGGCGAACACGATAGTCAAGGCAACTGGGGTGAACAGTTTGCCTTCTAGCCCTTGCAGGGTCAATAGCGGCAAAAACACGATAATGATGATTAAAATGCCCGAAGTGACCGAGGCGGCGACTTCGCGGGTGGCCCGGTAGATGACATGCAGGCGCGGCAGGCGTTGGGCGGTTTGGGTATGTGCCAAGTGGGTGATAAGGTTTTCGGTGACGACCACGGCGGCATCGACCAGCATCCCGATGGCTATCGCCAGCCCGCCCAAGCTCATCAAGTTGGCGGACATGCCCATATAGTGCATCAAGATAAACGTGAACAAGGCGGCCAAGGGCAAGGCCAAGGCGACCACGATGGCGGCCCGCAAGTTACCCAAGAACAGCAACAGCAACACCACCACCAGCACAATCGCTTCCAACAAGGCGTGCAGCACCGTGTCCACCGCCTTATCGACCAAATGGCCCCGGTTGTAAAACACGTTCACCTCCACGCCTTTGGGGAAGCTTTTGCTGATTTGCGCAAGTTTGGCTTCAATGCCGACAATGGTTTGTCGGGCATTCGCCCCCCGCAAGCTTAGCACTAAGCCGGTCACGGCTTCGCCTGCGCCATTTTTGCTGACCGCGCCATAACGGGTTAAAGCGCCTATTTTGACTTCGGCAATATCGCCAACCCTCACGGAAATACCGTTTTTGCTGTCCACCACCAAGCCACGCACATCATCCAGCGTTTTTAAACGGCCTTCGGCACGGACAATCAGGGCTTCTTCGCCATCGCTCAAGCGCCCCGCACCATCGTTGCGGTTGTTGGTTTTTAAGGTTGCAATCAGCTTATCCATGCCGATACCGCGTGCGGACAAACGGGTGTTGTCAGGAATCACTTCAAAGCTTCTAACCATACCGCCCAACGAATTGACATCCGCCACCCCTGGCACGGTGCGTAAAGCAGGGCGGATCACCCAATCGAGCAGGTCGCGGCGTTCCATCAGCGACAAATCGCCGCCTTCAATGCTGAACATGAACATCTCACCCAGCGGCGTGGTCATTGGGGCGATGCCGCCCTGCACATCGGCAGGCAACGTCCCCCACATCCCGTTCAGGCGTTCGGCGATTTGCTGGCGGGCCCAATAAATATCCGTGCCTTCGGTAAAATCGACGGTAATGTCGGTCAAGGCGTATTTGGCAATTGAACGCAACATAGTCTGGTGCGGTATACCCAACAGCTCGACTTCGATAGGCGCGGTGATCCGCGCCTCTATCTCTTCGGGGGTCATGCCGGGGGCTTTGACGATGATTTTGACTTGGGTTGGCGAGACTTCGGGGAAAGCGTCAATGGGGATTTGCTGGAAGGCATAATAACCACCGCCGCCCAGCATCAGCACCAAGATCATCATCAATAGCCGCTGGCTTAAGGCAAAACGGATTAATGGGCCCATTATTCGCCGCTCCCCAAGCCTAACCAATTGGCTTTAAGGGCGACTGCGCCGTTAATGGCAATGGTTTCGCCACCCGTAAAATCGCCGTTGATAATGGTTTCCTCTGCTTGTTTGCCGATGACGCTAATCGGGGTGGCCCGAAAACCTTCAGGCGTTTGCACAAAGATAAAGGCTTTGCCTTCTTGTTGGGCAATCGCCGTATTCGGTACTACAAACGCCGGATGGCTATGCGGCTGGATGATTTGTGTGTTGATGCGCTGGCCGGGGCGAATGTCGGCCTGGGCCCCTTTAATCACGGCACGGACTAAAATCGTCTGGTTTTCTGGATTGACCGTTTGCCCCAATAAGGTGATATGCGCGGCAATCGGCATGGCTTGCGCGGCTTTGCGTTGTTCCAGCTCTTGGCTTTCGGTAATGGGCTTTTCCAGCAACACGTTATCGCCGATTTTGATCTGCCCGATACGCTCCTGCGGAATATTAATCTCCAGCCATAATTCATCCAAATTGGCAATTCTATACAGCGGGCTGAGGTTATCAATCCGGGCCCCCGCCACCACCATACGCTCCAGAACCACGCCGGCGATAGGCGAGCGGATATGCAGCAAGCCTGACAAATGTCGGGTCTGTTGCAATTGCCCGATCTCGGCGGTGGTCATCCC
>JACXTQ010000036.1 GCA_016919605.1 Methylovulum sp. | reverse complement strand
CGCAACCACCGCCGACATCCAAATCCAAGATGGCGATATTTTTGCCTTTGGTGAAGTCGAACAGATTAAAGTGATCGCCACCCCGGGCCATACGCCGGGCAGCCTGTCGTTTTTATGGCGCGACCGTGTGTTTACTGGGGATTCCTTATTTATTGGCGGTTGTGGGCGTACTGATTTTCAAGGTGGCGATGCTGGGGCGTTGTACGATTGCATCACCCAACGCTTATTCACCTTGCCCGCTGAAACTTTAGTTTATCCAGGACATGACTACCAAGGCCGCTGGGTCAGCAGCATTGCTCAAGAACGGGCGACCAATCCACGCTTGTCGGGCAAATCACGGGAGCAATTCATCGACATTATGGCTAACCTGAACTTACCAAAACCGCGTTTGATTGACGAAGCCGTTCCCGCCAACCGTTATTGCGGCTTGGATGAAAATGAACGCCAAGATGCGATTGTGGTGCGTGAGCAAAACGCCCCGATCAGACAGGCACAGACGGTGCAAGATTTGGTCGCCCAAGCCAAACAGCAGATCACCGAAGTCACGGTGGCAACGGCCAAGCAATTGCTTAACGAAGGCAATCTGGTAGTGGTCGATACCCGCGAAGAAAGCGAATATGCGGCGGGGCATATTGACAACGCCGTCCTGCTGCCGCGCGGCGTGTTGGAATTTAAGATAGGCACTGTCCCGGAATTGGCGGACAAAGCCAAGGCAGTGCTGATTTATTGCCGCACAGGCGGGCGCTCGGCCTTGGCGGCACACAGTATGCAGGAGTTAGGATACAAAAATGTCTTGTCTATGGCCGGTGGTTTTGAGGCTTGGCAAAAGGCCGACTGAGGGATGTTGGCAAGCGACATAATGACTTTTTTTCAGTACACACCACACAGGGGACAATACTATGCCGCCTTATTTATCTTTGCTGTATCTAAAGCTTAATCATAGGAATCGGGGTATGGTCTCTGAAGAAGCCGCATTGGCGAAGTTTCTGCCCATTATCGGTTGGCTGCAACAGTATCGCCGCCAAGATTTTAACGATGACCTGTTCGCTGGCATCATCACCGCCATTTTGCTGGTTCCGCAAGGCATTGCCTACGCAATCTTGGCCGGATTGCCGCCGCAATTGGGCTTATATGCCAGCATCCTGCCCCCTGTCGTCTATGCTTTATTAGGCACCAGCCGCACCTTATCGGTAGGGCCGGTGTCGGTGGCCGCGATTATGATCGCCAGCGCCTTGACCGCCCCCGAAATCCAAGCCCTAGGCACCCCTGCCGAAAGCGGCCTGATCCTATCGGCGGAAATCGGGGCGATTATGCTGGCGATGGCGCTACTGCGCATGGGCAGCCTAGTCAATTTTATCAGCCATCCGGTGTTGGCAGGGTTCACCAGCGGCGCGGCCTTACTGATTATTGTCAATCAATTGCCACAAGTGTTGGGCATCAAAATGCCTACCTGTGCACTGGATGTGGGCTGTTATGCCCAAGCGGCACAAGGCTTTTCTCCGGCAACCCTGACCATCAGCCTGAGTTCGTTGGCATTACTGATATTTCTGGGTTCACCGTTGACCCGTTTGCTAAAAAGATTACGCGTGAACCTGTCCCTAGTCACCGCCATCAGCAAATGCGGGCCTTTATTGATCGTCATACTGTCCACCTTGGCGGTCAGTTATGGGCAATTGGCGGGATATTCAGTGTCCATTGTCGGCCCTTTACCACAGGGTTTCCCGACACCCGCCATTACTTTTCCCGATGCCGAAAAATGGCGGCTGCTACTGCCTTATGCCGGTTTTATCGGCTTAATCTCGTATGTTGAGAGCGTCGCCATTGCCAAAGTCACTGCCAACCTCAGGGGCGAGAAAATCATCCCCAACCAGGAGTTGATCGCCTTGGGCAGCGCCAATTTAACGGCGGCGGTTTTCGGGGGGATGCCAGTGGCGGGCGGCTTTAGCCGGACGATGGTGAATTTTTCGGCAGGTGCCCGCACGCAAATGGCGATGTTGATTGCCGCCACCCTACTTGGCTTGTCGGTGATATTTTTCAGCTCATCGTTTGAGAACATCCCCAAAGCGGCTTTGGCGGCAATTATCTTGGTCGCCATTTTCCGGCTGGTGCGTATCAAGCATATTATCCATACATGGCAATACGATAGCGGCGATGGCATGGCGGAATTGGCGACCTTATTGGGCGTGCTGGTGTTCGGCATTGAGCAAGGCATCACCTTAGGGATTATCTTGACCATTGCCAGCCATTTGCGCAAAGCCAGCCAACCGCATATCGCCGTGGTCGGACGCGTGCCGGACACCGAGCATTTCCGCAACATCAAACGCCATAGCGTCGAAACCTGGCACCATTTGTTACTGGTGCGCATAGATGAAAGCATCACTTTCGCCAATGTCAGTTATATTGAAGACTATCTGGCCGGCGAGCTGAAACGCCAGCCCAACACCCGCCATATCGTGCTGATACTCAGCGCGGTCAACGACATCGATGCCACGGCCTTGGATGCCTTAGAGATTTTTAACCAAGGTCTGCAAGCATTGGGGAAATCCTTGAACCTATCGGAAACCCAAGACCAGGTGCTGGATAAGTTGGAAAAAACCGATTTTTTCGAGCAACTCAAGCCCGGCAAAGTTTTTGCCAGAACCGAAGACGCGGTCAAGGCTTTAGGCTAAACGCGGACACCCCGAAGCACGGCCTGTGTCTTTCGGGGTGCTTAGCACTTACTGGTGCAAGTTTGCCAAGATCGCCAAGGTCAAAGCGGATTGGTTCATGGTATAAAAATGCAGCCCTGGCGCACCGTTATCGAGCAAGCGCTGGCAAAGGTCAGTCACCAGCTCCACACCAAAGGCTTGGATGGACGTACGGTCATCGCCGTAACTCTCCAGCTTTTTGCGCATCCAGCGCGGAATGTCCGCCCCGCACATCTCGGAAAAACGGAACAACTGCGTATATTGGTTAATCGGCATAATGCCCGGCACTATCGGTATGTCAATGCCTTGCTTTTCGCAATTATCGACAAAATAAAAATACGCTTCGGCATTATAAAAATACTGGGTGATCGCGGCATCAGCCCCGGCCTCGACCTTGCGCTTAAAGTTTTGGAAATCGGTGGCCGCATTGACGGCTTGCGGATGCACTTCCGGGTAAGCGGCGACATGGATTTGAAAATAGCCACCGGTTTCCTGGCGGATAAATTCGACCAGTTCATTGGCATAACGGAACTCGCCGGCGGACATCATGCCCGATGGCAAATCACCGCGCAAAGCGACAATTTTACTGATACCGTTATCCTGATACTCTTTAAGGATAGTACGGATATTGGCTTTGGTGGAAGCGACACACGACAAATGCGGGGCGGCGGCAATGCCCTTGGCCTGAATATCGACCACCGTATCAAAGGTTTTATCTCGAGTGGAACCACCTGCACCAAATGTCACCGAGAAAAAATCGGGGTTGAGTTGCGCCAATTGGATATGGACTAGCTGTAAATTAGCCGCCCCTTCTTCGGTTTTGGGCGGGTAAAACTCAAAACTGAACAATTGCGGGTATTTTTTGTGTAGTTGCATTTTATATTCCGTATCTTAAACTTGAAACCATAGCCAGTTGGACACCTCATTTAAGTACAAAAGGCGCGGACATTTTAAATGCCGCGCCTTTTTAAACTAGCCCAACAGAGTCAAGCAACCCTCAATAGCGGTAATGATCCGCCTTATAAGGCCCTTCAATCGGCACATTGATATACTGCGCCTGTTCTGTGGTCAATACCGTCAAGTTGACACCCAATTGTTGCAGATGCGATCTGGCGACTTTTTCATCCAGCTTTTTCGGCAAGATATAGACTTTGTTTTCATACTGGGCGGCGTTTTGCCACAATTCGATTTGTGCCAACACTTGGTTGCAGAATGAATTGGACATGACAAAGCTAGGATGTCCGGTCGCGCAGCCTAAGTTGACCAGACGGCCTTCCGCCAAAATAATCAGGCGTTTGCCATCGGGGAAAATGACATGATCCACTTGTGGCTTGATGTTTTCCCAAGTGTATTGGCGCAATGAGGCAATGTCGATTTCCGCATCAAAATGGCCGATATTGCAGACAATGGCTTGGTCACGCATCGCCAGCATGTGTTCATGGCGGATGATGTTAAAGTTCCCGGTGGCGGTGACGAAAATATTGGCAATCGGGGCGGCATCTTCCATCGTGACCACGCGATAACCTTCCATCGCCGCTTGCAGGGCGCAAATCGGGTCGATTTCGGTAATCCAAACCGTCGCACCCAAGCCGCGCAACGATTGCGCACAGCCTTTGCCGACATCACCATAACCACAGACTACGGCGATTTTGCCGGCAATCATCACGTCGGTAGCGCGTTTGATACCGTCAACCAACGATTCGCGGCAACCATAAAGGTTATCGAATTTTGATTTGGTGACTGAATCATTGACATTAAATGCAGGCACTTTCAGGCTGCCTTTGGCAACCCGTTCGTATAAGCGCAATACGCCCGTAGTGGTTTCTTCTGACAAGCCCTTGACCCCTGCCATCAATTCGGGGAATTTGTCGTGCATCATATTGGTGAGGTCGCCGCCATCATCCAAAATCATATTGGGCCGCCAGCCGTCAGGGCCGATAATGGTCTGTTCGATGCACCATTCAGCTTCTTCTTCGGTTTCGCCTTTCCAAGCGAAAACAGGGATGCCCGCCGCCGCCATTGCCGCTGCGGCATGGTCTTGGGTCGAAAAAATATTGCAAGATGACCAGCGCACTTCGGCACCTAAGGCCGTTAAGGTTTCAATCAGCACCGCCGTTTGGATGGTCATGTGCAAGCAACCGGCGATACGGGCGCCTTTTAACGGCTGTGCTGAGCCAAATTCGCGACGCAAAGCCATCAGACCCGGCATTTCGGTTTCAGCGATATTGGTTTCCTTACGGCCCCAGCCGGCCAGCGCCATATCGGCTACTTTATAATCGTGTTCGCTCATTAGCTATAATCCTATGGAGTGCTTAAATGCCCGCCGCCGCTTTTAACGCGTCGACTTTGTCGGTTTTTTCCCAGCTAAAGCTGTCTTCGGTACGGCCAAAATGGCCATAAGCCGCAGTCAGCTGATAAATCGGTTTTAACAAATCGAGCATGGCGATCAGGCCTTTAGGGCGCAGATCAAAAGTGTCACGGACAATTTGCACCAAACGGTCTTCACTCAGCTTGCTGGTGCCGAAAGTTTCCACGCTGATGGAGGTCGGCTCGGCGACACCGATAGCGTAAGAGACTTGGATTTCGCAACGCTCCGCCAAACCGGCGGCAACGATGTTTTTGGCGACATAACGCGCCATATACGCGGCGGAGCGGTCAACTTTGGAGGGGTCTTTGCCGGAAAACGCACCGCCACCATGCCGCGCCATGCCGCCGTAAGTGTCAACGATAATTTTCCGCCCCGTCAAGCCACAATCGCCCACGGGGCCGCCAATCACGAACTTGCCGGTCGGATTGATAAAATATTTGGTGTCCTTATGCAGCCATTCCTTAGGCAATACATGCAGGATAATATCATCCATCACCGCTTCATACAGAGCTTTTTGGCTGATTTCCGGTGAATGTTGGGTGGACAGCACCACCGCATCAATCGCTACCGGCTTGTTGTTCTCGTAACGGAAGGTAATCTGGCTTTTGGCATCGGGACGCAGCCAAGGCAGGGTCTTATTTTTACGCACTTCAGATTGGCGGTTGACCAGCAAATGCGAATAAGTGATG
>JACXTQ010000270.1 GCA_016919605.1 Methylovulum sp. | reverse complement strand
GTTTCTAGTAGCTGCATGGAAATCTTTTTTCAGGGGCGGTGAGTTGTCGGAAACTACATTTTCCTCTGATTTTAAGATTTCCTCTTTTTTTTCTAAAAACTGTCCGAAGTGTTGGTTAATGCCATAGCTTAAAAAGGCGGGCAACCTGAGGTTGCCCGCCTTTTTTATGCGATAAGGTTTTAGCGCCGTATCTATCGGTCAAAGCCAATAAAGTCCCATAGACTGTGGGAAAAGGTCATGTTCTTAAATTCGGGGATAGGCGGGCCGTCAGGGTAGTTTTGCTCATAAACACGTTTGGCATCACTGGCCTGATCTTTTAAGCCTAATTCGGTATAAGCGTCTTGCATCACCAGCAGGGCATAGGGTACGGCAGGGGTGCGTTGGTACTGTTCGACTACGGCGGACGCGCGGTTGGCGGCGGCGATATAGGCTTTGCGCTTCATGTAATAGCGTGCCACGTGCACCTCGTGCATGGCCATATTGTTTCTCAGGGCAATCATCCGCAAACGGGCATCCGCCAAATAGCGGCTGCCGGGGTAGCGGCGGATCAGTTCGTCAAAATTGCGCAAGGCTTCCCGCGCACTGCCTGGGTCACGTTGTGACGTGTCAGTGGGTAGAAAACGGTCGATAAAGCCGATGTCGCGGTTATAATTCACCAAACCTTTCAGATAATAAGCATAGTCAACATGCGGGTTGCGCGGGTTCATTTTAATGAATCGGTCAGCGGCAGCGATTGCGGCCTCCGGTTCGCTATTTTTAAAATACGCATAAGCGATGTCCAATTGGGTTTGTGCCGAGGAATCGCCGAAGGGATAACGCGATTCTAAGGCCTCATAGATTTTGATGGCTTTGTCATAAGCACCCGAATCCATTGATTTTTGGGCTTCTGTACGAAATTTTTCGGCGTTCCAGCCGTTATAGAGGTTTTCAGAATTCTCGTCATCGGCTTTGTCGCCGAATATCCCGCATCCCTGCAAAGATAGCCCTAAACAGAAGATGATAAAAAATTTTATTAAAATTAATCGCATAGTTATAACGACACGTTGTAATATTAGGGGTTTTTCTCGCTGGATTGGCTGCGATAGTTTGGGGTAGGCCGGGTAATCAGTGAGTATAACTTAACAAAAGGTTATTCAGAAGATTTGTTATGACTAACATACAAGAGATAGTGCCATACGAAATGGCTGGAATGCGCTTGGATCAGGTGCTGGCGGAATTGTTTAGCGAGTATTCGCGCAGTAAGTTGCAAACGTGGATCAAATCTGGCCGCGTACAGGTTAACGGCCAAACCTTGAAGGCTAAGGATAAATTAGAAGGCGGCGAGCAAATCAATTTGGATGCCGAGGCGGAGGTGGTGATTACATCCGAGCCGGAAAACATCCCGTTGGATATTGTTTATGAAGACGATAGTTTACTGGTCGTCAACAAGCCCGCAGGCTTGGTGGTGCATCCGGCGGTGGGCAATTGGCATGGTACCTTGGTCAATGCCTTGTTGCACCACGAACCGACTTTGGAAACCTTGCCGCGTGCCGGTATTGTGCATCGTATTGATAAGGACACCAGCGGCTTGCTGATGATTGCCAAAACGTTGCAAGCCCACAATAGCTTGACCGGACAATTGCAAGAGCGGGAAATCCATCGCGAATATCTGGCGATTGCACGCGGGCGTATGACCGCCGGCGGTACGGTGGATGAGCCGATAGGCCGCCATCCGTCAGATCGTAAACGTTATGTGGTTAGGGAGTCGGGTAAGTTTGCCGTGACCCATTATCGGGTGGCGCAACGCTTTACCCGCCACACCTTAGTCCAAGTCAAGCTGGAAACGGGCCGTACCCATCAGATTCGGGTGCATCTGGCGCATATCCGCTTCCCCTTAGTGGGCGACCAAGTCTATGGTGGCCGCTTCCAAATGCCGCCTGATTGTAGCGAACGCTTGGAAAAAGCCTTGCGCGGCTTTAAGCGCCAAGCCTTACATGCGGCAAAATTAGGTTTACAGCACCCCGTTACGGATGAGTATATGGAATGGGTGCAGCCGATGCCGGCGGATATGCAAGAATTGCTGGAGGCCTTGGTCGACAATGAGCAAGAATAACCCGTGGTTAACGCCTGGCTGGCCCGCTCCCCTGCAAGTGCGGGCCGCCACCACTTTGCGTAAGGGCGGGGTTAGTGTCGCGCCCTATCATAGTCTCAACCCTGCCTTGCATGTCGGTGATGATGCGGATGCGGTCAGGAAAAATCGTCTATTGATTACGCAGATGTTGGATTTGCCCGCTGAGCCGACATGGTTGGCTCAAAATCACACTGATACGGTTGTGGATGCCGCCAGCATCAGCGGTTTGGTTAGCGCTGATGCCAGTTTTACCTGCCAAGCGGGGGTTGTCTGCGCGGTGTTGACCGCCGATTGCCTACCGGTGTTGGTGTGTACGCCGGATGGACAGAAAGTGGCCGCTATCCATGCCGGTTGGCGTGGTTTGTTGGCCGGAATTATCAGCAATACTATCGCCGCCCTGCAAGCCGATAAGGTGTTGGTTTGGTTGGGGCCTGCGATAGGTGCGGGGTGTTTTGAGGTCGGTGATGAAGTGCCAATGGCGTTTACCGCAAAATCCGCTGCGTTTGCGCCCGCTTTTACGGAGCAGGGGGGAGGTAAGTGGTTGGTGGACATTTATCGGCTGGCGCGTATAGAGTTAGCGGGATTGGGGATCACGCACGTTTATGGCGGCGATTTTTGTACCGTCACCGAAGCCGACCGCTTTTTTTCTTATCGCCGCGATCAAGTGACCGGACGCATGGCGACCCTTATTTGGAGAGCTTGACCGTAGTGAATTTATTGTTATTGATTATCATCTTTACCGCCTTGGGTGGATTGTTCAGTGTGTTGGCGGCGGCGGTGTTCCTGCTTTTACCGGACAGGCACAGGATGGCGATATTGCCGCATGGTATCAGTTTCGCCATTGGCGCGTTATTGACCGTGGCGTTTTATGGCCTGATCCCGCAGGCGTTCGAGGCGGTTGCCCCTGCCCAGTTCCAGCGTTTGTCGGCAACGATTTTGGCGGGCATTTTAGGTTTTTTTGTGCTGGAAAAATTATTGATTTGGCGACATTGCCATTCTGGCAGTTGTGAGGCGCATGGCGATGAAGACGCGCATCATCATGACGACAACGGACACGGCCATCATCATGGGCATGGAGCCAAATCAGCGGGGGTGCTGATTATTGTCGGGGACGGCATCCATAACTTTGTCGATGGCATTTTGATTGCGGCGGCGTTTCTGACTGACGTGCAATTGGGGATTGTCTCTAGCTTGGCTGTGGCCGCCCATGAAATCCCGCAGGAAGTGGGAGATTTTGCGATTTTGCTGGAAAGCGGCTACTCTAAAGGTAAAGCGCTGTTTTACAATGTTCTAGCCAGCCTGACAACGGTTTTGGGCGGGATTTTAGCTTATTATAGCTTGGAAAATGTCCATGATAGCTTGCCCTACTTTC
>JACXTQ010000269.1 GCA_016919605.1 Methylovulum sp. | reverse complement strand
GCCCGGTATTTGCGCTTATTAACCTCCGATGCTTCCACTATCGGCGCGGCCAGTATCAGTGACGGGCAAAGCCGCCTCAGCTATCAGGACATTGTCGGGCTAATTCCGGCCTTGGCCCCCAAAAAAATGACCCGCGCCTTAATTGTCGGCCTAGGTGCCGGGCATATGGCCAAAGTCCTGCATGAGCGCTATGGCATTGTCACGGACACGCTGGAAATTGATCCTGCCGTTGCCCAAGCCGCCAGCGATTATTTTGGCTTCCAGCCCACAGGCAAAGCCATAATCGGTGATGCCCGTTATGAAATCCGCCATTTGACTGGGCCTTATGACCTGATTATCCATGACTGTTTTACGGGCGGCTCCGAACCGTCACATTTGTTGACGGTGGAAACTCTGGCGCAATTGCATGGCTTGTTATCCGAGCAGGGTATACTGGCATTGAACTTTGTCGCCTTCGCCCAGGGCGAACACGCCAACGCCTTGGCCGCAGTCTCCAAAACCCTTGCCGAAGTATTCCCACAGCAATCGGTGTTTATCTCTGATCCTGGTCGTGATTTTAACGATTTTATCTTTCTGGCGACCAAAAACCAACCGATTGATTTGAACGCCAAAGCCTTGTTAGCCAGCCAATCGGCTTGGCTGAAAGAGCGGGCGTTTCCAATAGACAACAGCAATGGCGTGCTACTCACCGACAACCTAAACCCTCTGGAACATTTGCAAACCGCCAAAGCCGAGCATTATCGCCATGTCATCGTCGATTGGTTCGGGCCTGAATTGCTGGTGCGCTAAACACAATCTGTGACAAAAAAACAAAAACCGCCAGCCCCTCCCGCACTTTTAATCCCCCCATTACACCACTACGTCCGGCAAACTTATCGTGTTGCCAGTTGCAATTCGTATAATATCAGGTAGATTGTGCCTTTCAACGGCACTTTTTTGTTTTTCGACCTAACAGCTATGTATAATTTTTTATCTTTCCAAATCCACGGCGGTGCCGATCATGGCGATGGTAGCGGAATGGCTGATGGCCTCTCGAGCCTATTGGCCTTTATAGAAGGGCTTACCGCCCAAACACCTGGCGGTATTTTTGCAACGCTCATGCCCGGCATTACGGCAATGGCCAATATCCACCCTATGCTTGTGCATTTTCCAATTGCCTTTCTGGTCACTTTTTTTGTGCTGGATACAGTGGCAATTCTTGCTAACAAAATCGCTTGGCGCAAAATCGCTAGTTGGTTTTTATACTTGGGCACAGTGGCCGCTGGATTTACGGTGCTGGCAGGCTTTATCGCCGCCGATTCCGTTCCGCATGGCGATAATGTCCATGAAATTATGGAGCGTCATGAGCATCTGGGGATATGGGTGTTGTCATTGGCGACCATATTGTCAGTTTGGCGCTACAAAGCAGGGGAGTCTTTGCGCGGTGTTGCTAACGGCCTGTTTATGTTTACTTCGGCATTATTGTGCTTACTATTAAGCTTAGGCGCAGACTTGGGTGGCCTGATGGTTTACAAATACGGGGTGGCGGTGGCGGCCACTCCCGTACCTGAAATTACCGGCCACCATCATAATACCGATGAAGAATGAGTCGGCAACGTGCAGCTTTACCGTTACCTATCAGACCATAAATGGAGCTTGAAAGCTGCGTCCTGAAGAGGATAAGCTATTTATTCCCATAATTTTTCTAAATTCTCATATCACTTTATGCGAACTCGCGTTAAAATTTGCGGTTTTACCCGTGTCGATGATGCCGTTGCGGCCGCTCATGCGGGTGTTGATGCCATTGGCTTGGTGTTTTACCCGCCCAGCCCACGGCATGTCGGCATAAATCAGGCTATAAGCATCGTCAATGCCCTGCCCGCTTTTACGTCGGTAGTGGCGTTATTTGTCGACGAACAGGAAGCACTCATACGCGAGGTACTATCATACGTCCAAGTGGATTGCCTGCAATTTCATGGTGATGAGACACCCGAACAATGTCGGCGCTATAACAAGCGTTACCTCAAGGCGATCAGGATGCAAGATGGCATTGATGTAAACCAACTCGCCGCCGACTATCACGATGCGGACGGTTTGTTGCTGGACGCTTATCATCCGCACGCCAAAGGCGGTACGGGCAGCCGCTTTAATTGGGATTTGATCCCGCAGCGCTGTACCTTGCCGATTATCTTGGCAGGAGGCCTAGAAGTGGCCAATGCCCGGCAAGCGGTACAAACGGTCAAACCTTACGCGCTGGATGTCAGTAGCGGCGTGGAAGCCGATAAAGGTATTAAAGATGCGCAAAAAATGCGTGCGTTTTTAAAGGAAGTTAATCAAGGGGATACAATAATAATATGACAGAAAAATACACCATGCCCGATGCACGCGGACATTTTGGCCCTTATGGCGGCAAGTTCGTGGCAGAAACGCTTATTCCGCCCATCCAAGAGCTGGATGCCGCCTACCAACGCTATATGGGCGACCCTGATTTTATCGCCGAATTGGATGCCGACCTGCAATATTATGTTGGCAGGCCATCGCCGCTATACCATGCCGAACGCTGGAGCCGCGAACTAGGCGGCGCGCAAATTTACCTGAAACGGGAAGACCTTAACCATACTGGCTCGCACAAAATCAATAATACGGTCGGTCAAGCCCTGTTAGCCAAACGCATGGGCAAAACGCGGATTATCGCCGAAACCGGCGCAGGCCAGCACGGCGTGGCGACCGCCACCGTGGCGGCACGTTTGGGTCTGGAATGCGTGGTCTATATGGGAGCCGTCGATGTTGCCCGGCAATCATTGAACGTATACCGCATGAAATTGCTGGGCGCGAAAGTAGTTGCGGTTGAATCCGGCTCAAAAACCCTCAAAGATGCTTTGAACGAAGCCTTGCGCGATTGGGTCACTAATGTCGATAACACTTTTTACATTATCGGCACGGTTGCAGGCCCACATCCCTACCCTGCAATGGTCAGGGATTTTCAGGCCATTATTGGCCGTGAAGCCAAACAGCAATGCCTAGCGGCGACCGGTGCCTTACCCGATGCCTTAGTGGCGTGTGTCGGTGGCGGCTCCAACGCGATAGGCTTGTTTTACCCGTTTATTGACGATGCCGGTGTCGCCATGTATGGCGTGGAAGCGGCGGGTGACGGCATCGAAACTGGACGGCATTCCGCTCCGCTTTCGGCAGGCCGCCCTGGTGTGTTGCACGGCAACCGCACTTATCTGATGGCCGATG
>JACXTQ010000268.1 GCA_016919605.1 Methylovulum sp. | reverse complement strand
GGGCCTGCCCGCCATTGCCGACGATTCGGGGATTATGGTCGATGCCCTCAACGGTGCGCCCGGTGTCCGCTCGGCGCGGTATGCTGATGAAAACGCCAGCGACCAGGACAACATCTTGAAATTGCTTGCCGCCTTGGCGGATATGCCGGACGGGCAACGCAGCGCCCGTTTTGTCTGCGTTATCGCCCTGCTGAAACACGCCGATGATCCCTGCCCCCTGATCGCCCAAGGCGTTTGGGAAGGGCACATACTACGCCAACCTATCGGTGAGGGTGGCTTTGGTTATGACCCTATTTTTTGGCTGCCTAAGCAGCAATGCGCATCCGCACAACTGCCCACCGACCTTAAAAATGCGTTAAGCCATCGGGGGCAAGCGTTAAGGCAGTTGCAGGAGTTGGTGGCGGGTAAGGGTGGGTAGGTTTAGGCTACGGGTTATTTAGAAGGGGTTGAGTTTGATTAAAAGCCCAATAGATTGGAAAATGGCAGGGTGTTTTTCCAGCGATAGGTTTGAAAATCACGCCTGTCCGTACTTAAGATCCTGCCATGCCCTAACTGTTCCGCTAACAAAACCAAAGACGCATCGGCAAAATCCATCGGCAAATCGGCATATTGCTTCATTAACGCAAAGATTCTTTGCTTATGGTGAAGTGTGTCTATTTGAAAAACGCTAAAAGCATCTTGCTGATAACTTTCTATAAACGCCAACATCGACTTTTTTCCACGCCGTTTTAATAACAGATGGCAAACCTCGGTGATGACGGGATAAGTGGTTATCAGCGGCTCATTTATTTTTGCCAAAGCAGTCACCGCGATTTGATGATGATAATCATCGGGATTAACCAAAGCTATCCAAAAACCGCTATCGGTGATAATCATGCCTTATCGCTCCAATCCAAATACTCTTTATAGTTTTCGGATAAACTGGCAATGTCTGGCATACTGGCTAAATAACCTGTTTTTTGCAAAATGGCTAACACCCTTGCACCTTCGGTGGGTAGCTGTTCCGTCTTATAAACCTCATCAATGGCAAAGGCAATTAATTCGGACGTATTTTTTTTGAGCGCTTTCCCTAGCGTGTGCAGTTTTTCTAAATGTTGGTTATCCAACTCAAAACCTTCCCGAACAGGCCGCCCGCCCAGCGTTTCTTGATGGGATTTTAAATAGCTGCGGATGGATTCGGCAATAAGGTCGTCCATATTATCGGCCCAGCCTTGCTCAACCATATTTTGCGCCTGTTGCCAAAGCTGGTCTGGTATTTTTGTTTTAACTGTGGTGGACATAAGGGTTATGCCTCTCATGTTAATGAGGGCCGTAGGTTGGGGTGAGGTACGAACCCCAACACAACAGGGTATAGGATCGTGTGTTGAAATGTTGGGGTTCGCAAGCTCACCCCAACCTACAGGCTGTGGGGGATTGACGGGGTGGGCAAGGCGGATTTGCCCACCCCAATTACGGGTTACGGTATGAATCTTACAGCTATATTAGTAGAGTGTCGGGCAGAACCGCTTGTCCGACCTACGCGGCTACCAGCAGATAAGATTTCCGTTTATTGTGACACAAGTTAGTGGCTTTACCTTAGCGGAGGATATTTCCGTACTGGTAGGTTGATATAAAAAAGTGGTAATAGTTTGCGGATTTATCCTTTCAGATTCTGGAATATCAGTAGGGTATTGTGGTGTTTTATCGGCAGGTGCGAAAAACATCGGTACACCATCATCTAGGGTGGCAATGGCAATAGATGGCTCAAGGTCGCCCATTTCTTTGGCCAGTTGTTGGCTGGCTACTTTTGTTAATGTATGTGATTTAGGTGGTTTCATGGTATGCCCTATGGATTAAATATCAAAAATTAAAGGTAAATCGAGCCATAAAGGTTTGCTCGGGGGTTATGTCAGACGTGCGTATTTCATTGGTCTGAAAAGCGCGGTCTCTGAATTTGAAGCGGTTATCCAGTAGGTTATTGGCTTCTAAGCTGAATATGCCGTATTGTTTGGGCAAGCGATAACCTACTGCGGCATCGACTAGATAAAAATCGGTGCTATAGCTTTGCTCGCCAAGAATTAGCGTGTCTACCCGCTGGTTAACATAAGTGCCACGTAATTCGGCAAAAAAACCAACAGCATGGAAAAAGCGTAAACTGGTGGGTAGGTAAGCCGTGGCAACAGCTTTGGGGGAATTGGCTCCCGTAGCGTAAAAATCTTCATAACGGAACCCTGAATTCATAATCCAATTTTCATGGATGATCCAGTTAACATAAAAACGGTATAGATTTTCTGTACGTGGCTCGAATAAAAAAGCATTTTTCTGAATATATGGAAAGCCTATATCGCGAGTATACAGCTCTATGCCGGTATACCAATTTTGGGCTGGATGATAATCCATGCCGATGGCATACTGAGTGGCTTTGGTTCCATTATAATCATCAAAAAATTGGTTAAAGCCAGCGATTTGCATGGGTTGCAATTGTTGGTTAACGACAATAGGAGACTTTAATGTATCAAAGACGGCTAACCTGAATAATAAATCTCGATTAAATTGCCAGAGTAGGCCAAATTTAGGATTGGCTCGATCAATTGATAAGCCATGCCCTAAACTGTCGTCATAGCTATCGTAACTTAGGCCTGTTGTTGCTGTTAAGTTGTCCAATAATTTAATGTTTGAATAGGCGTAACCAAAGTTTTGCGTATTATTAGTAATAGATGGTTGACAACCCAAGGTAAGGCAAATAAAGGGGTTGTTTGAACTCCATTGGTTTTGAACGTCATAAAAATATCTACCGCCACCTATGGTCAGATTGATGCGCTCATGCTGAAATAAATAAGCGGACTCCAATTGATAGCCTTTATTTTTTGTTGAACCACTTAGATAATCAAAAAAAGTTAAAAACTCATCCCTATTTGCATAAATAAACGAAGTCAGCCATTTGGAATGCTGGGTAGGTGAAAACGTTGACCCAAACCGATAAGTATCTTGCCCTAATTTACGTTGATAATCAGGGTTAAAGCTTGAAACATCACCTTTTAATTGCAAATCCCCATGTTCGGTATCCCTGCGCCGATATTCCGCCTGCATATTAAACTTAGGCGAAAACTCATACTGGGCAAAAACGTTATAAAGGTCATGCTTGATGTCGTTATTAGCCCGATAGCCGTCGTTTTGGTAATGCAACTGGCCTAGGCTGTAGGACAGTTTGTTGACTATGCCCGATAGCACGGCTTCGTTGCCGAGCAGGTTGTTGGAGCCGTAACTGGTGGTGTTGGTGATCCGGTAATTGTCGCGCTCAAAGACTTTGTTGTATTCGTTAAAGCCCACTTCGGCAGGGCCGACGCTTTTGGGGATGTTTAAATCGGTGTAGGCCAAGCGCGGTTGGATGGGGTTAAGGCTGACCGATTGTAACAATTGCGATTGCAACAGGGCGCTGGCGCGGGTGACTTCTTGGCGCGGTTGGTTGGCGGAGCTGTCCGCCAATAAGCGTTGCGCGGAATAGTTGCCGGGGTCGATGGCCAGGGATTTGATGGCTTGGCGGTCAGCCACGTCATTAAAGCCCAAATCATTGTAAATGCGCCCCAAGCCTGTACCACGCACGGCGGTATCTTTGTCCAACAACAGCCGCGAGCGGTACACGGCGCGGTTGCCGTTTAAGTCCATCGCTTGCTGCATGTCCTGTAAGGCGGCGACCGGACGGTTAATGGCTTGTTTTAAGATGGCATCGTAGAACCAAGGGGTCGGGTCTTTGCTGTCGCTGGCTTTGGCGAGTTTAAATTCGGTCGCCGCGTACTCAAAGTTACCGCCATCGGCATGGGCGGGGTCGAGATACTGGTCAATGACGGATTTAAAGCTTCTGTCTTCAAAGTGGGCTTTACCCAGATAACTGCGGATTACGGCGTTATTGGGGTCGAGGTTGGCGGCGGTTTCCAGTTTTTGGATGCCTTCGACCAGTTTGCCGGTGCGGATGCCGGTCAGTGCCGAACCTAGCCAGGCTAAGGGGTCGGAGGGGTCTATGGCAATGGCTTGGTCAAAGGCTCGGCGGGCGGCTAGGGTGTTGACTTGTGCCAGATAGGCGAAGCCTAAGACGGTTTGGGTACGGGCTAAAGCGGGGTTGGTGCGGCTGGCGGTTTGCGCCGCTTGCAGGGCTTCATCGGCGTTGCCTAATGACAGTTGCAACTCGGCCAACCGTGCAAAAGCCAAGGCGTTGTCTGGCTCACTCTGGATGGCTTCTTGGGTCGCCCTAAGCGCTTCGTCCAGTTTAAATAAGGACTGGTAGGCGTATGACAGGGCGATTTTGGCGTTGCTGGATTTGGGCTTGAGGGCAACGGCTTGTTGTGCCAACGCCAGCGCATCATCCTGATGGTTTTTGCTGACGGCAATGATGGCTTGTAAGGCCACCGCGTCACTGTCATTGGCGTTGTTTTTTAACATCTGCGCAATTTGCACTTGCGCCTGGTCTACCCGCCCTACGTTTAACAGCAAAGACGCTTTAATCCCTAGATGATAGTTATCTTGTAGGGCTAAGGGAACGCTATCGAGGGCTTCTAAAAGCTGGTTTTTGACTTGTTGCTGGAGCAAGGGCGAACTGCTGTTTAATGAGGTCAGTTTGGTAAAGTCGATCAGCGGCGGGTAGTATAAAGCCCATTGCACCACGTCTTCGGGCTTGATTTGTAAGGCTTGTAGGTGTGGGGCATGGTCTTTGGTGGTGATGCCGACATAGCCGGGCTTTATGACGATACTGCCCTTGGGGTTGTCGGCCCTGACTTGACCATCAAAGACGGTGACTTGTGCTTGTTGGTCATCAACGCTGACTAAAAATTCGGTGCCTTCATGCACGATGTTGACAAATTGCGTGTGGATGCGCAGTTGTTGGGGCTTGCGGCTACGGAAAAAGCCGCTGCCGCTCAGCAGTGTAACTAGCCATTCCGGTGCATCGCTGGTCGGTTCGGGCAGTATCATCGTGGTGGCTTGCTCTAGGGAGATGACCGACTCGTTGCGCATCCGTAAGGTGGCGCGGCTATCTTTGGCGGTGCGGATTTTGTCACCGGCACAAAATTCGTCTTGTGGGTGGACGGTTAGCCAGTCGCCCTCTTCGCTGTGTTGGCTGTCTACCGTGCCTTGTGCTGAGACAATTTGCGCAATCGACCGCTCGCAATTAAGTGACGCGTTCACACCGCAAGGTACGAGCAAAAGCATGGCAAGGTAATGGCAGTAAACGTTCGGACGCATAATTATTGTTATTGTTGCTATCTATAAAGGAGGTGGTGCAAGTTTCCCCCGAAACTTATTTGCCCGTCTTCTTTTGTGTACTGATTGAATCATATCACTGGCTATTTGACAACTAAAAGTTAATGGCGGTAATGTCTATTAGCTTGGGTAATTGGTCAGTGCCTCTATTTTCTGACTGTTGCGCTAGGTTTTGTAGGTAGCGGGTGAAAAATTGGCTGGGGCCATCATCAGGGTAGCGCTGGCTGAGTTGCAAAAAAGCGGCAAGCGCTGCTTCCGGCTGTTGGTATTGAAACAACGCCAGAGCGTTGGCAAAGGCACTGGCCAAGGTGCGGGTAGCCTCTACCGTTTCGCTGAGCGTGTCCATCAGCTCAAAAACATGCACAGGCTTAGCTTTACCTTTTAAGATAAACAAGCCCATATCGCGCAGGAAAAACTCTTCCAGGCCGTCAATGACGGCGGCATTGACCAGGATTTGTGTGCCTAGCTGTTTGTTAAGGCCTTCAATCCGTGAGGCGGTGTTGACCGGGTCGCCGATGGCGCGGTAGATGTAGCGCCCGGGTGCGCCGGTATGGCCGATGCTGATGTCACCGCAAGACAGGCCAAAGCGGGTGATTAAAGGCCGTGGGCGGTTTTGGTTAAAGTCGTGGAGGCGGTTTTTGATGGCTAAGGCGGCACGGCAGGCATTGCTACGCGCTTGCCGGTTATCTTCGGGGTGATTCCAGACGGCATACATGCCATCACCTGCCAAGTCGGTGATAAAGCCGCCGTGTTGGTTAACGGCTGGGAAAACGGTGGCATAATAGGCGTTCATCAGGTCAATCAAGGCACTGGGTTTAAGTGATTCAGACAGGCTGGTGTAATCACGGACATCGGTTGCCATGCACACGCCTTGCAGCAGTTTGCCGCTGCTGTTGAGCACCCAGTTTTCGGGTTGGCGGGGAATGTTGTCCACCACTTCTTTAGGCAACAGGTTGTTTAATGCCTGTTGCATTTTGGTTTTGGCCCTATCGGTGCTGCGAAAGTGCATGATGGACACTAGGCTTAATATCAATGGCATTTGGAGCGCCAGCGGGATAAATAACGGCAACCAGACGTGGGCGCTGGCAAATTCATAATAGGCCAGATACGCGTAGGCGGCGCTTAAGGCCACGATGCCACTGGCCGCCACGCGGTAGGGGCAGGTCAGGCTTAATATCGATAAGGCGGCGCCCCAGCCTAGCAGGATTAAAAACTGGTAGAAAAGGCTTAACGGTTTTAGCCACTGCTCGTCAATGAGGTTGCCTATGGCAGTGGCGGCTAGGTCGATGGGGCTGGTGGTTTGGTCGTTGGCATTGGAGTAGACGGTGTAGTAGCCTTGGGTCTTTTCAGGTTCGATGCTTTCGGAAAAGCCAATCATCAC
The DNA here is from genome assembly GCA_016919605.1 of Methylovulum sp. Taxonomy (GTDB): domain Bacteria; phylum Pseudomonadota; class Gammaproteobacteria; order Methylococcales; family Methylomonadaceae; genus Methylovulum. The sequence continues at coordinate 11,122 of JACXTQ010000268.1, read as the reverse complement.
GATTTTGTCTTTTAAGGTGTCGTTGGGCAAACCATTGAGCGCCTGATAGAAGGGGATGGTGGTGATGGCGCCGACATTGCCATAGTGGTTTAGGTAAAGGCTTTTGTTGCCGGCAACTTTTAGCCAGGTGGTTATTAGCTGTTGTTGTCGGGCGGGTGTGTGGGCTTGGCTGAAAAGCTGTTGCTGTTGTTCGGGGCTGGCGGCATGTTCGGCCAGTACGGTTTGTATTTGTTCTATGCCGCCTAGGACGTTATGGCTTTTAGCCAGCTGGGCGAAGTTAGCGGGCATTTTTGCGGCCAAGGCAGGAGCTATGGTGTTGAGCAAGGCGATGATCTGCGGGTAGGCTGCTTTAAAGACGTAGCATTGGAAGACAATGTAGGGGAAAGTCCGCACGTCGCCAGCACTGTCTTTGTTGAGCCAAAATTGTTTGACGGTGGACGAGGCTTTGGGGATGACGAAGGGCCCGGCACTGAGGGCGGCGGCTGTGATGGCATCAATGGATTCGACCAGGGTTTCGTAGATAATGGGGGCACTGCCATCAGCCATCGGCACGGTTTTGTGTTTTAGGTAGTTGCTGAGGATGACGTTGTCATGGCTGGCGATGGCATGGGCCAGTTGTTGGTCGATGGACTCGTTGCGCTTTTCGCCAAAAACGATGTTCATGGCGATAAGGGCGGGCTGCTGTTGGTTAATTTTGTCGATGAGCTGGGCGTAATAGTCACGCGGCCATTGGTGCGGGTTGTCGGAGAGCTTGAGGAGGTCGGCGGTGGTTTGGTCGACGCTGATGATGACTACGTCTTTGGGCGGGGTGATTTCGCCTCTGGCTAAAAATAGCCAGTCCAGACCAAATTCTTCTTCAAGATATAGCCCTAAGGGGGTGACGCATAAAATGGCGCCCAAAACGCCTACCGCCAGTGAAAACAGGCAGAACCGGAAGGTTTTTATAAAGAGGCCGGTTAGGTGCAGGGCTTTATGGAAAGTGTTTTCGGCGGAGTTCATGCGTTAGTGTTTTGGTTTGTCCGCTGGGTGGGGCAGCTTAGGCCGTTTAGGGGCAGTGTTTGCGGAGAGGGTCGTCATGGATGGCTCACTCTATCTTGGCAAGTGCGCGGGCAAGGGTTATAAATCGGTCGGCTTTCATTCTGACAAATAAAATCGGGCTTGTCTGTTGAATATTACCTTTTTAGGAAATAAATTCCGATTATTTTTAACGATGGTTGCAAGAGGCACGATGGTGGGGTCTGCGAGGGCTTGTATTTGCTTGGCTAGTTTCTATGTTGAGTTGACTATGGTTTCAAAAACACTGGGGAGGGGGTATCTGGAAAGAAATGCTCGGAGGAACGCTTTTTGGGGATTTTTTTGTCTATCGGCGCGGGGTTGTGTTTTTCAATGGCCGCCCTTTATGCGCGATAGGCATAAAGGGCTTTGATGTAGGCAAGGCAGAGGCGTTAGGTCGCCTATTCTTTGGGGGTCTCAGGTTCGACGATTTGCAGGCCGGTGGTGGTGTTCCAGTCAGAAAACGGGAACGGAACAATTTCGGTGGAAAAGGTCAAAAACAACAGGATATGGTAGGTGTACAGCGACAGACTGCGGCCAAAATTAAGGATGTTTTGGTTGGGTTTGCCGGTCAGCAGTGAAGAAGCCACTTGCAGGATGATAACCGTCCACAGCAAGAGCCGGATCAGTTCGCCTATGACGGCGAAAATCAGCATAAAGAAAATACGTTTCCAGGTGCTAAGCTGTTTTAAGTTGGCATTAATGTCTTCGTCCATCTTGATTAACCTCTGTTCATGATATCACGCAAATCCAGTGCGGCGGCATGGGTACGCGCAATATAATTTGCCATTGTAAGGGAGTAGTTGGCGAACAGGCCGTAGCCGCTACCGTCCAAAATCATTGGGCTTAAAATAGGCTCCAAGGAGTTTTCTAATGATTTGACCATAATCTCGACGGTACGCATGGCGCGTTTGTCCAACAGAATGTCTTTAAAGTCATGCTTGATGGCCCGTAAGATATGCAATAAGGCCCAACTTGCCCCACGTGCCTCGTAAAATACGTTATCAATCTCCATCCAAGGAACTCTGGCAATCGGCGTTTCCTTAGTGTTTTCGTCAATTTCAATTTTAGTCAACCCAGGGCCAAAATTGGTGCCGGAGCTGTTGGCGGTCAAGCGGTTGGAGAGGCCACCTAAACGCTTAATCACGACTTCAGTGTATTGCCAAAGGTTATCGGCGCGTGAATAAAATTGGGCTTTTTTGATTTCGCCGCCGTAATGTTGTAGGCGGGCCATGTATTTATGCAGGGCTTCGACCCCTTTTTCATATTCGGCTTCGGTGGATGGCAATGCCCAGGAGTCATTTTCAAAATAGAAATACGGCTCGGCAATCGCCAAATCAGGGTCTTCGGTAGATACGGATTGGTCTCTGGAAAAATGGTTTCTTAAGGCCGAGGTTGCATCACGCAACATCACCAACGCACCAAATTCCCAACTAGGGACGTTGTCCAACAATACGCCTGGAGGGCCTACGTCATTGGTGATGTAGCCGCCGGGTTTGTGCAGCAACACTTCGGCAATATGCGCCAAGGTATTGGTATAAACATAGCCTACCGGCATGTTTTCGGTATCATGGGTTTCTTTGGCCCGTTGTTCGGCCTCGTCCATGATGTTGAATTGTCCAGGCTCACTTCCCCACCAAGCACCTAAAACGATCAGGACAACCATGACAATCGCGCTAAATACGCCAAATCCCCATAGTATGCCCCTAGATTTTACATCTTGCGTTGTTTCATTTGCCGCCATTTTTCAGTACCTTTGCAGAAGTATGCGCATTAAAACGGATTGCTTTTTTTGGCTTCCGATTTAATCGGACAGTATCGGCAGGCTTTTGGCCCTTCTGTAAAACACCCCCACTTTCAGCCAAAGACTTGCTGTATTTTTGGGATACTGATTTACCTTGCCTTAAACCTTCACCGTACTCTCTTAAAGAAAGCTCTTTTTTATGTTAAAAATATGAGACATAGTAGCAGGTTTTTTTACTTTTTGCTTATCAGGCCAATGATTATTACGCTTTTTTTTTGGCTCTTGGATGAGCTTTATCATAAATATCAGCAAGGTGCCCAAAATCCAGATGGGTATAAATTTGGGTCGTGCTAATATTGCTGTGCCCTAATAATTCTTGGACACCGCGCAAATCTTGGCTGGCTTCCAGCAAGTGGCTGGCAAAGGAATGCCGTAACATGTGCGGATGCACGGCTTCGGCAATGCCCTTTTTCTGACACCACGCTTTTAGCCTCAGTTCAATATTGCGTTGCCCCAAACGGTGGCCTCGCGAAGAGATAAATAGCGCGTCATCTCCGGATTGGGCATATTTTATGCGCTGCGCCAACCAGTTGTTGATCGCGGCAATGGCTTTACCGCCGATAGGTAACACCCGACCTTTGCCACCCTTACCCGCCCGCACCCGTAGCGAGTGGTCACTTAAATCCATATCCTGCAAATCCAAGGCCGACAATTCGCTGAGCCGTAAACCGGAGGAATAAAACAATTCAAACATGGCCAGATCGCGGATTTCTAATAGGGAGCTAGCGCCCGCTTCCAGCAAACCTTTGATTTGATCGACATCCAGTGTTTTCGGCAGTTTACGTGCCGGTTTCGGGGCTTTGACATGCTGGGCGGGATTAACGCTGGCATGGTTGTTTTCTAGTAGGTATTGGTAAAAACTACGGATAGCGGACAACTCGCGCTGCAAACTTTTGCCACCCATGCCTTGGCGATGGCGACTGGCGATATGGGCGCGGATGTCGGTGGCTTGCACGTCCCGCCAATGACTTATGGCCTTATCGGTACAATAACGGCTTAATTGAGCCATATCCAATCGGTAGCTTTTAACCGTGTGGCTTGACGAGTGTTTTTCTTTGCTCAGTTGCGTAAAAAAATCCGCCAAATGTTGTTCGGCATCAGCGTGCATTAGGCTTGCTTTAATAAGGCGATAAAGCGGGTGCCGACCAACTCGCTCATTTGTTTTAAAAACAAGTGCCCCATACCGTCAACAAAACGATCATCTTCGCAGCTGCCAATGGCGAGTATACCTTCCAATTCGGTGAACACCATCGGGATAATCGCACAGGATTTGACAGCGGCGGCCACCTCTTCGCCAAACAATACGCGTGCTTGTGCCAATGTTGGTCGTCCACAACCGGGCTGTTGGGTGGACAATTCTTTAAGGAATGGCTTGAGTTGTTCGCTATGCGGGGCAATGAATAAGTCCGGCAAATCGTAATACGGCGGCTCTTTAATGATTCTAATGGCGACAAAATCGGTGAAAAAGTATTCACATAAGGCAATGTTGAGATTTTTGACAGCCGTTGCTAGGGTAGTGGCATCCAATAAGGCTAATGAGAGCTTATGCATACGCATGATGGACGTGTCGTTATCACGTGCAATGTCGATCAGCTCAATCAATTGGCTTTCCATTTCATGATGGCGGCTCCTAAATATTTCCAATTGTTTAGAAATCAGCGACACCGCATTACCGCTAGGATGGGGAATGTGGATTTGCTCCAGCAAATTTAGATGCTCGTTGAAAAATTCAGGATGTTTTTGCAGATACCGCTCCACTTGTATTTCGGACAACTCAGAGATATACGGCTCGTTAGTCAGGCTAATGTTACCGTCAAACACCGACACCGCCGGCCCGGTCATCAACACCGGCTCTCCACGTCCGCCCCAATGGATTTTCAACGTTCCGCCCGGCAACTCAACGGTCACGTCATGATCTAACAAATGCTGCTCAATGCCAATCACCACCGCAGCACAGGCACCACTACCACAGGCCAGCGTTTCGGCAGTGCCTCGCTCGTAAACCCGCAATTTAATATGTTGGCGGTCAAGTACCTGCATAAAGCCAATATTTGCGCGTTCAGGAAAAACCGAGTGGCTTTCCAGTGCGGCGCCGATGTCCTTAACCTGTGCAGTCCTGATGTCGTTGACCTGGATAACCGCATGAGGATTACCCATAGACACTGCGCCAAAAGCCTTTTCGGTATCATTGACGGCAACAGTATAAAATTTTGATTCCTGTTCGGCCTGTAAGGGAATTTCATGGGGGGCGTGGCGAGGTATACCCATATTGACAGTAACCAGGCCATTATCATTAAAAGATAGAGTCAATTGCCCGGCATTGGTATCCACACAAATGCTGTCCTTATGAGACAAGCCCTTGTCACGGACAAACCGCGCAAAGCATCGCGCCCCATTGCCGCATTGCGCCACCTCACTACCATCGGCATTGAAGATGCGGTATTTAAAATCCGCATTGTCGCTGCTGGCAGGTTCCACCAACAACAATTGGTCAAAACCGATACCAAAATGGCGGTCTGACATAAAGCGGATTTGCTCTGACGTTAAGTCAATGGCTTGTGAAATGGCATCAATGACCACAAAATCATTGCCCAGCCCTTGCATTTTAGTAAAGGTAATCATCGTTTATTCATCATGTGCTGGTGAGGGTGAATGGCTGTCCGTTTTTATAACATAAATGGCCTAGCTTAGGTAAACCATACTACGGAAAAGTGACTTTAAAAAATGCACGGGGCAATGTAAAGACAATATTACCTTTTATTTTTTACCGGCTACATAAACACCAACCAACACCAAAGCCGTTCCGGCCAATTGCATTGTGGTAATCGCCTCATCCAACAAAAAAAATGCCAACCCTAAGGTGGCGATAGGGCCGATGGTGCTGATGATGGAAGCCGAGCTGGCACCGATTTTACGGATGCCCGCATTCATCAAAAATGCCGGCAACACCGTTGAAAAAATAGCCATAATCAAAGCCAAACTATAAATGTCGATGGACAGATGCGTCAGGTCAAGCTTGTGGCTAAAGCTAAAATGCAGCAGCGTCGCCAAACTGGCCACGATCATGGTATAGGCGGTAAAGCGGGTGGAACCTATACGATGGGTCATTACCCCGCTACCCATCGTAAAGACCGCAAACACCACCGCGCTACCCAACACCAACACCGAACCTAACCAAATAGGGCTTGCCGTCAACGATACCTGCTCAAAAAAGACCAGCAACATCCCTGCATAGCTTAATATCAGCGCGACACCTGTCCGCACGTTAATGTTGCGTCTGTAAAACAGCGCAGAAAACACCACGACAAAAGTGGGGTAAAGGAATAAGATGACCCTCTCCAACCCCGCTGAAATGCTTTGTAGCCCCAGAAAATCCAAATAACTGGCGACATAATACCCCATTAAACCTAAGACTATAATGACCAACCATTGTTGGCCGGTCATGGCTACGCGGGTTATGGCTGACGGCTGAGGCCAAAAAGCCACCATCAAAAAAAAGGGCAACGAAAACGCCATCCGCAACGCCATCAACGTGATGGCATCAATTTGGACGTTGGCGGCATAGGCCAACTTAATTAAAATCGCCTTGGCGGAAAAACCAAACGCCCCTAATAACACCAAGATAAAGCCTATCCAGTGTTGGCGCTGTTCGGTAACGATGGTAGATGTCAAAAGCGGGGTATCCTAACTATAAACTGATGGTAAAACGTCTTATTATGTCGGTCAACTCGGCTTGCTGTGCCATCACCGATGTGCAAAGCCGGAACTGCGCCCTAGCACGACGCAGGTTTTGTTCAGGATCAGTCACCTTAAAATAGCGATTGCCTTGCAAGTAATCGCTATAAAACCGCAAACCCAATTCAAACGGCAACAATTCTATGGCGGCATAGAGATAATGATAATCGTCAGCAGTGAAAAACGTCCCCGCTTCGCGCAGATAGCCCTGTAAAATGGCCACTCCCACCGCTAAATCAAAACTATCGTCACTAAGATTGTGACAACACGAGCGCAAACAATCGCCAATGTCATAATGCACTAATCCCGGTTTAACCGTATCTAAGTCAATCAGGCTGACAATAGCGGAGCTGTTTTTGGCGAACAAAAAATTATTGAGTTTAGGGTCGCCATGAATCACCCGCAAGCGCAAACGGCCTTGGTGTTTGGCGGTTTCCAAAACAGCGGTGCGAGCTTGGAATTGGCGGATAAACTCGGCACAAAACGGATCGGCTACCGTTGTTTGCAAAGCCAATACCTGATAATGGCTTAAATAGGCCGGAGTAACATGAAATCCTGGCAGCGTATCATGCAAAGCGCCCGGATCAAGGCTGCTGCACAGCCGATGAAAACGCCCCAGTGCGTCACCGACTTGCGCAGCATCGGCTAAAGAGCGCAACGACTCTAAGCTGTCCGTGTCGGCAATAAAGCTTTGCGCCCGCCAACACTCGCCTTGCTCGTCCTTAACACTGGCCGCACCTGTCTTCGTATGGACAATAGCCGGTAACAGTAAGTTCAGCCCAGACTGTTGTAGGCTGTGTTGGTTTAAGATAAGTAAATTGGCGGTGATCAATTCCGGCTCAGGAAATACCTGCCGATTGATGCGTTGCAAGACAAATTGCTTGGCATCGGGAGGAGTGACCAAAAACGTGTCATTAATTAACCCATTTCCTAAAGGCGTAACGGCACTGACGGCGTCGGTGAAGTGGTTGGCCATGACATAGGCAAGATTGGTTGCGGTCATCATCTGGATTAGTTTGGCTATTGTGGTGTTAAACGTTAGTTTTGCAAGGAAGGATTATAGGGTGAAACAGCACTGTAATTTAAAATTGTGTCATACGAACCCACAAAAAAACTGCCCCTTACTTAAAAGAGCCTACACCACTTAAGCTTGCGTGTTTGAAGACTAACCAGGGAACGGCACTGATTTTCGAAAAAACGGACGTATAGCACAATTACCCTGATTCTGTCCCGCCCTCCCCTTACGTAAACTTTTCTACTATTATCAAACCTTAGACATTGACATATTAGCCGTTCAGCGTTAAGTTTCCATTTTTGCGTTTGAACGACTATAATCAACGCAATATATCGAATCTGGAATATTCCCCATGCAGCAAGATGCTTTGTTAGGCTTAAAAAAAGTCGCCTTCCTTTCCTTACTTCCTAATGACGCTATCGAATCATTGGCACTAAAGGCAAAGTGTTGCACATTTCCTAAGCAAACCATCATTATTACCGAGAAGGATGAGACCGATTCGCTTTACATTATCATATCAGGTAAAGTGAAAATTTTTACCAGTGACAATGGCGGACGGGAAGTCACCTTAGTGACTCAAGAAAGCGGCTCTTACTTTGGCGAACTGGCGCTACTAGCCAATGAACCACGCTCGGCTTCGGTCATCACCTTAGAAAAAACCGTCTGCGGGGTGATTTCCAAAACCGATTTTACGGTCTGGCTAACCGAGCATCCTGATGTGACGCTCAATTTATTAGGCGATTTGTCGCAAAAAGTTAGGCAACTGACGACAAAAGTGAAGCAATTGGCATTATCCAATGTCAATGAGCGGACAATTCAGGTGCTCTATAAGCTGGCCGTCAAAGATGACAACGGTAACTTTATCATCCAACGCAGACCCACCCAGCAAGAGCTGGCCAGTATGGTCGGTGCCTCACGGGAAATGATCAACAAGGTACTTAAGGACTTAAGCCATAAAGGCCATATTGAAATCCACGAAAAAACCATGCTGATTAAAATCCCTTCCTAAGCTTGCCATTTAGTCCAGTTCTTCATCCTCTTCTTCCGGTTCATCCAACAGCTCCACTTCGCTATCCTCATCAAGTTCGCCGGTAAAGTCAAATAGGCTTTTCAGATAACGGTAAAGCAACCGTGAGGTTTTCGGCGGCTTACCCAATTCGGTTTCTTTCTGGGCGTTGCGAACCAGTTGCCTTAGGTGCTGGCGATCGGCATGAGGATAATCGTCAAGCAACTCACTCAGAGCTTCATTGCCTTCCGCCAACAGGCGTTCACGCCAACGTTCGACGATGTGATGCTCCCTAACGGCGTGGACGCTTTTGTTTTCAAGACGCGCCAATTTGTCGGTAAATTCTTGCACATCAATTTTATAAAACTGTCCGGCGATATATTTCAATAGGCGTTTTCTCGCCCCTTTCAGCGGCATCCCTGACACTTGCGCAATAGCCTTGTAAATATTGTCGGGCAATCCTAAGGTGCTCAATTGCGCGGCGGGCAGTTGAGACATTTTTTCGCCCAAGTCAAACAGCGCCGCGATGTCTTTTTTTAATTGCGTCTTATTAGGGCGAACGGCGTAATAAACTATTTCGCCGTTCTCATCATATTCGTATTCATAGTCAAAATCGTTTTCTTCATTCATAGCAAACTAAAAGCTGTCCTGTTGCCGACAGGGTCGGCGGTAAAATGGGTGTTCTGCTTAAGAGAGGAGAGTTAAGCGGCAAGACCAAGGTCTTAAGCAAGTCACCTTAAAATGGCTTACTTTATCACAGTCTCAAGGGTCGCTGTTTGTTTAATCACTTGCCAAGCGGCGATTTTTTGCGGCAAAGTCATTGCCGAATAGGCCGGGCTAGTTGAGGGTAAGCGCAGGTAGTGCAGATGCGCAAATTCCGCCCCCACTAGCGGCAATATCCGTTGCCGATACAGTTTCTGAGCCATGCCGCCATTAAAATACACGCGGGAAAGTGCCGGATGTTGACGGTAAAAGCTGACAAAATCGTTTATCTGGACGGTTTTTAAGTCGATGTTGGCATCCAAGCTACCTGGGCGATGGCAACTTTGCAACACATCCCAAACGGCAATGCCCTGCCCCATCAACAGGGATTGCCATTGCGGGTAACTTATCGGTGCGGTATCGAATAAAGCCGCCATAATTGGCCAGAAGGCATTTCTGGGATGGGCGTAGTAGTGTTGTGCCTGCAATGAAGCGACGCTAGGCATGGAGCCTAAAATCAGTACGGTCGCATTGCTGTCGGCAATGGGCTTAAAGCCGGTTAATCTGGTCATAGGCACCTTGTTAATAAATTTTCCAGTGCTGGCGGTTAAATTTGCGATAATACACGGTCATTATTTTTACAGGATATTCATCTCGCCATGTGGTTTAAAAATCTTAGCATTTTTCGTCTTACTGAAGCCTTTACCTTGTCAGCAGAGGAGTTGGAGCAAAAACTTGAAGCGTTGGCTTTCCGCCCCTGCGGACCACATGAAGAGTCCTCGTTTGGCTGGACCACCCCAGTCGGTAAAAGCGGACAACAATGGGTGCATAGCAGCAATGGTTTTATGATGCTGTGTGGCAAAAAAGAAGAGCGGGTGTTGCCTGCCTCGGTACTCAATGAACTAGTTCAGGAAAAAATTCAGGAAACAGAGGAGCAACAAGGCCGCAAGTTAAGCAAGAAAGATCGCACCAGCATTAAGGATGAGCTGATTTTTGAGCTGCTGCCAAAAGCGTTCACTTTTTCCCGCAAAATTTACGCATATATTGATCCCCAAGGCGGCTGGATTATTGTCGATGCGGCATCGGCAAAAGCATCCGAAGATTTGCTGAGCCTGTTGCGCAAGAGCCTAGGCTCGCTCCCCGCCGTACCGATCAATACGGTCAACAAACCCATCGCCACCATGACCGAGTGGTTAAGCACCCAACAAACGCCGGATGATCTGACAATTGAGGATGAATGCGAACTGCGCTCCCCTGAAGAGGCGGGCGGGATTATCCGCTGTAAACGCCATGACCTAGCGTTGCCCGAAATTAAAAACCATCTGGATATGGGCAAGGAAGTGATTAAGCTGGCGGTGAATTGGGCGGATCGGCTGGCGTTTATCGTTGATGAGCATTTGGCCATCAAACGCTTACGCTTTTTGGATTTAGTCCAAGACCAAGTGGCCGATATTGAAACCGACAACGACGCTGATCGCTTTGATGCCGATTTTTCTATCATGTCGTTGGAGCTAGCCCAGTTTCTGCCACGTTTGTTAGAATTGTTCGGCGGCGAACAAAGCGCTTAAACCTTAAGCACGGATTTTAGCGATAAAAAAAGCCCGATGGGAAAACCATCGGGCTTTTTCTTACAAAAAAATCAAACTGCGATTTATTTTGTCATTGCGTGTTTGAACATACCGTCCAATTTTGCACTGGTTTCTTGTGCGTATTGGGCAGCACGGTTAGCAGCAGATTCAGCCGCAGCAGCTCTTGAAGAAGCGTCGTTAGCAGCAGACATTGCGCTAGAAGCGTCAGAAGAAGCTTG
>JACXTQ010000267.1 GCA_016919605.1 Methylovulum sp. | reverse complement strand
CGATGAAATCAGCCATATCAGTGCCGAACTGGTTCGTCTGCAAACGGCCATTTTAAATTTGGCGGAACAACATGCCGACACGATTATGCCCGGCTTTACCCATTTGCAAGTCGCCCAACCAATTACCTTTGGTCATCATTTGATGGCGTGGTTTGAAATGCTCAACCGCGATTACGAACGCCTACAAGATTGCCGCAAACGCCTTAACGTGATGCCTTTGGGTGCAGCAGCCTTGGCGGGTACAAGTTACCCGATTGACCGTTACATGACTGCCGAATTACTTGGGTTTTGCCGACCGTCCGCCAATTCGCTGGATTCTGTCAGTGACCGCGATTTCGCCATTGAATTTACCGCCGCAGGCAGTTTAATCATGATGCATTTGTCACGCTTTTCCGAAGAGCTGATCCTGTGGTCCAGCGCCCAATTTGATTTTATCGACATGCCTGATGCCTTCTGCACCGGCTCGTCGATCATGCCGCAAAAGAAAAATCCCGATGTACCGGAACTGGTGCGCGGCAAATCAGGCCGCGTCACGGGACATCTGGTGTCGTTGCTAATGTTGATGAAAAGCCAACCCTTGGCCTACAACAAAGATAATCAGGAAGACAAGGAACCGCTGTTTGATACTGCCGACACCTTGATTAATTGTCTTCGCGCCTATGCTGACATGGTGCCGCACCTGCGAGCCAAAAAAGCCAATATGTACAATTCGGCCAAACGCGGCTTTGCCACTGCCACGGACTTGGCCGATTATCTTGTGCGTAAAGGCATGGCCTTCCGCGATGCCCATGAAGTAGTCGGTCTTGCCGTTAGATTGGGTTTGGAAACCAGTCGGGATTTGTCGGAAATTTCGCTGGCAGAATTACAGCAGTTTTCGGGATTGATTAGCGAAGATGTATTTGGTTATCTGACGCTGGAAGGCTCGGTTGCAGCCCGCAAGCATGTTGGTGGAACCGCGCCGGAGACGGTAAAACAAGCCATTTTGACGGCAAAGCGGCAATTGCTAGACCGTTAAAAACAGCGTAGTAAAAAAGCAGTTTTTTACTCATGAAATCAAGTTGGGCTTCGGTTAACCCAAAGCCCACCACCTCAGCAGATTTAAATCTTGCCAGAAGTAACAAGGCCTTTCAGATAAGCTGCAAAATCAGTTTTCAACTCTTTGTGCAACAAGCCATGTTCAACGTTGGCGATCAAAAAGCCCAGCTTTGCACCGCAATCATAACGTTTGCCTTCAAATTCAAACGCCAGTACTGACTCGTCTTTCATTAAATCGGCAATGCCGTCGGTCAGCTGGATTTCGCCGCCTGCACCGCGTCCGGTGTTTTTCAGTTTGTCGAAAATAGCCGGATTCAAAATATAACGGCCAATCACCGCCAGATTAGAAGGCGCTACTTCGGGTTTTGGTTTTTCAACAATTAAATCAATTGGGCTGTAAGTACCGCACGATTCGCCGGTTTTCACAATGCCGTAACTGCCGGTTTGTGAAGGATCGACCCGCTCAACCGCCAAAATAGAACATTGCTTTTCAGCATACAAAGCTGTCATTTGCGCCATACAACCGCGACTGCCATCTTCAACCAAATCATCGGGGAGAATGACTGCAAAAGGCTCATCACCTACCACAGGACGTGCGCAATAAACCGCGTGCCCCAAACCTAACGCTTCCGGTTGGCGAATAAATACACACGAAATGTGCGAGGGCACAATATCCCGCAGTAATTTAAGTAATTCCGTTTTACCCCGAGTTTCCAGCTCCACTTCCATTTCGTAAGCTTTGTCGTAATGATCCATGATAGCGTTTTTGCTACGCCCGGTGATGAACACCATGGTATCAATACCGGCTGCCATCGCTTCTTCAACGGCATATTGCATCAATGGTTTATCCACGATAGGCAACATTTCTTTAGCAATCGCTTTGGTAGCAGGCAGGAATCGCGTACCTAATCCGGCAACCGGAAAAACGGCTTTCGTCACTTTTTTGTTCATTAAACTATTTCCTTTTTCAACGCTATAAATAAATTTTGGGGAATAATAGGGGCTTGTCGGGCAGAGTACAAAATATTGCCCATCGCAAAACATCAAAGACCTGTAATCTTAGTGCCCTGACGATCATCTACCGGTTTGCATTTTTGCGGGTTACATCATACCCGGCATTAAATGAACAAATCTTTAATTGAATTAAAATATTTTCGATGTTTATGCAAATTTTCCCGGAGATTGATATCCATCTTAGTCGGCAATATACATTTTGCAATACTAAGAAAAATATCTGTTTTAAACAGATTTAGAAAGCTTGCGTGCACCTAATTAGTTTCAAACTGTAAGAGTTTCAGGCAATATACCGCGTCCAGGCACTGGTTCTACACGTTTCCTGTAGTCAATAACTGAAGCCTTGGATTACAGATAACGTTTTTTGAGAGAATCTTCATGCTGCATTGGCTTAAACGAATTACCATTACCCTGATCGCCTTGGTTCTCCTGTTAGTGGCTTTGATCCGGTTTCAGGGCTGGCAATACATTGCCGCTTATTCAGGTGCCGGGTTTGCTCGCAACCTGCCGGATATTAACAACTTTGCCAAAAACCAAAACTGCAATACCCAGT
>JACXTQ010000266.1 GCA_016919605.1 Methylovulum sp. | reverse complement strand
GTCTTACCAAAAAACCCCCGACAGCACCGAGTATGCCCTGTCGATGATCCAGCTCGGTGGCTATGTCAAAATGGCCGATGAGCGTGAAGGCGAAGTCAAACCTGAAGATTTGCCACTCGCCTTCAATCGCCAGCCGGTGTGGGCGCGGATCGCCATTGTCGCCGCCGGCCCTTTATTTAACCTGATCTTAGCGGTGGCCTTGTTTTGGTCGGTACTGGTGATCGGCGAGGCCGACTTTAAGCCTATTATCGGCGTTGCCGAACCCGGTACGTTGGCCGCAGAAGCCGGTTTTAGCGATGGCGAGGAAATTTTGTCGGTAGATGGCAAGGCTACGCCAACGTGGACACAAGCCATGAGCCTGTTGATGGCGGCGGCCTTAGATGGCGAGCCTAGCGTCCACGTCGAAGTCAAAAACCAGGCCGATGACACCCTCACCCACGTTATCACCCTTAGCGAAGCGGACAACCAAGACCCTGAAAAACTCTACCAACGCTTAGGCTTTAAGCCGTGGTCGCCCAAAATCAAGGCCATCATTGGCGACATATTGCCTGACAGCGTGGCCTTGGCCGCTGGACTCAAAAAAGGCGACGTATTGACCAGTGCCGACGGTGTGGTGCTGGGCGATTGGATGCAATGGGTCGATATTGTCAAAAACCATGCTGGTACACCCATTAAGCTGGTTGTAGAGCGTGATGGCGTAGTGTTGCCGTTGACCCTCACCCCAAAATCGGTGGTCGTTGATGCCAAAACCCAGCAAACAGAGGGCAAAATCGGTGCCGCGCCGTTAATCCCCGAAGATTTGCGCAACGCGATGAGCGTCGATTATGTGTTGTCGCCTTGGGAAGCCATCCCCGAAGCCTTTGACACCACCTATTACTACTGCGCCACCACTTTGAAAATGATGGGCAAAATGCTCATCGGCCAAGCCTCGGTGAAGAACTTAAGCGGCCCTATAAGTATCGCCCAATTTGCCGGCCAATCCGCCACCATGGGCCTGGTGCATTTTTTGAAATTCCTAGGTTTGGTCAGTGTCAGCTTAGGGGTCATCAACTTATTGCCTATCCCCGTGCTGGATGGCGGCCAACTGCTGTTTTTTTCCGTGGAAGCGCTGATAGGCCGCCCCGTGCCTGAAAAAATCCAAATCGTCCTCCAACAACTGGGCATTGCCATCTTATTGTGCGTAATGGTCTTGGCGATGGTGCTGGACGTGCAACGCCAACTGCAATAAAGGCCGCCCTTCAATGGCGGCCTATCCCGACGGAAAAGCCTCAGCCTTTGAACAAACCCGCGTTAACACTGTCCGACTGCCACACCACCCTACTTTTTTATACGAGAGCACCATGAACAAACTACTTAAAATCACCGCGCTATCGGTCATGGCTTTAACCTTAGCCAGTGCCCATGCCGACGAAAACGCCATCAAGCAAACCCTAGCCAAGTCGATGCCGGATGTCAGGGTGGATGCGGTCAGACCTTCGGAAGCGAAAGGCATTTATGAAGTGCAGGTCGGCTCCAATATTTTATATGCCACCGAAGATGGCAAATATGTGTTCCAAGGCCGCATGATTGATGTCGAGTCCCACTCCGATTTGACCGAACGCAAATTGGGTGCCATCCGCTTGGCGGCGCTGGACAAGCTAGGCGAAGCTAAGATGATTATCTTTAAGGCGAAAATCCCCAAATATACCGTCACTATCTTTACCGACATTGATTGCGGCTATTGCCGCAAACTGCATTCGGAAATTGACACTTACTTGGCGCAAGGCATCACCATCCGTTATGTGTTCTTCCCAAGGGCGGGCAAGGGTTCCGAATCGTATAACAAGGCCATTTCGGTGTGGTGTGCCAAAGACCGCAACGCCGCCCTGACCGCCGCCAAAAAAGACCAAAACCTAGACAACAAGACCTGCGACAATCCGGTTGATGAACATCTGCAACTGGCCGCCGATTTTGACGTGAAAGGCACACCGATGATCGTCACCGAAAAAGGCAACATCTACCCAGGCTATTTGCCCGCCAAAGAACTGGTTGAAGCGTTGGAAGCCGAAAAGAAAGTGCACTAAATTGTAAACACCGTCTTAGACCGTTCACAACATAGCCACGAAGGATGCGGCAACAGCATCCTTCGTGGTTAATACATCAAGACTGGTTAGCCTTTTTATGATGGAAATACCATTTTCCGCTAATGAAGGCGATGACGGCGACAATCACAAACACCACGGCATGTTCGACATCGCTGATGGCGGTAAACACCTCATCGGCCAAGTGGCCGAAATGATACACCACCCACACGATCAGCGGCACACTGATTAACGCCGCCAAGCCGTCATATAACAAAAACACGTCAAAAGGCAAGTGCAAAGAACCGGCACAGAAAAACGTCGGCGCCCGCAACCCTGGCATAAAGCGAGACACAAAAATAACTTTATTGCCGTGTTGATGCAGTTTTTCCTTAACTATGGCCAAGCGCTCCGCGCTCAGAAACTTACTGAAAAACGGCTTTTTCGTGATTTCCGGCCCGTATTTCGCACCTAGCATAAAAATGCTGCTATCACCAATCAACACCCCCGCCATGCAAACAATCACCATGGCCCACACATTCACCTTACCGTAATACGCCAACATCCCCGCCACAAACAAGGTGATGTCCTCAGGAATCGGCAGCCCCAAACCACAGGCCAGCAAGATCAGGAACACCAGAATATAGGGCATCAAGCCCCCGAAACTCTGTGCGAAATTTAATAAGTCCTCCACGGTTTAACCCCTCTCGTTATAAATAGTTAGTTGTCGGCAATCCGACCATTATGACACTTGTCGGCCAGCAGTGGCAGGTTTTGCCGGACATTTTTTAATGGCAACGCGCCAACGCGGCATAGCCCGATGATAATCGCCGATAGCCACCTGATTGTCAATTGAGCACGCGCTGACAAGCCGTGTTTATGGGAAGGGTTAAGAAGGGGGGATTCAGTCATAGTCGGGCAAGCGGTTCTGCCCGATACTGATTGTTCCAGCGTGTGAGGTATCGGGCGGAACCGCTTGCAGGGACTACATAACAGTTACTTAACGTTTGTAATTCGCCGATTGATACGGAGCAAAGCCAGCCCCATGACCATCAACAAGCTTGTTCCAGGTGCGGGAACCGGAGTAGAATCCTGTTGGATAAGCTCATAAGCTATAAAGGATGCTCCAGAAAAACTGGCCCAAGCTGAACCGTAGGCGAGAAGCCGAGTCTGTGGCGTTACGCCATTGCTAACGGTGGAAAATTGACTCGACTGCCCCGTCGCCGGCTGGTAGACACCTGTATTGGAGGTGC
>JACXTQ010000265.1 GCA_016919605.1 Methylovulum sp. | reverse complement strand
TGAGCTATACGCCCGTAAACCGCTGTTCACCTTGCTGGAAAGCAACGGCGACATTTTTGTCGCACCGATGATTGTCTATGTCCATGACCGTATCGATAAGGTCATTGCCGATTTTTTAAGCAAAGACCCAAGCATCCGCTATGAAGCCTTGCCGGTGATTGACGATAACAGCATTGTCGGGGTCGTCAAGATTGCCGATATGATGCTCAAGATTTCCCAATCCCAAGGCCATCTGATCGAAACCATGCAACAATTGAGCGCAAGGCTCAATGACGAGGTCGCCAATGCCGCCGCCTTACAACAAAACTTGTTGCGTCCGGCGCTGATAAATTTGCCGGGAGTGGCGGGTCTGTCCACGATGATGACCTCCAGTGAGGTCGGCGGTGATTTTTATGATTACTATGTCGTTGACCAGCGTTGGGTGGTTATTTTGGTCGGCGATGTCAGCGGCCACGGCATCGCCGCCGGCACCATCGTCTGTGCGGCTAAGGCTTCAGTCAATTTCTTGGAAGCCGAGCGGGAAAAAGAACCGTATAAAATCCTTGAGCGCCTCAATCACATCATTTTCAACACCGCCCATCAGTCGTTGCTGATGACGATGTTCGCCATCTGTCTGGACACGCAAACCGGCGAAGTGCGCTACGCCAATGCCGGGCACCAATTCGCTTATCTGTACCGCCCCATGCTGGGCCGTTTGGACTGCTTGGAAATCGGCGGCTTGCCCTTAGGCAAGAACGCCCATACCGAATACGAGCAAATAACCACTGAGATGGATCTGGGCGACCGTTTATTTTTATACACGGACAGTATTGTCGAAGAAGAAAATGCCGCTAATGAATGTTTCGGTTATGAACGTTTGGAAGCGTTGCTGGTCAATCATGCCGAAAGCGATAACGCTACGCTGCATGACATTATTTTGCTCAGCTTGGGCAATTTTCTGCAACGCAGTACCTTTCATGACGATGTGACTTTGTTTTCGGTAGATTACTTGGAAAAGACTTACGAAACCATCAATCCTGATGTCGCGGCAGCGGTGACAACGCTTGAATCCGAGCAAACCTATTTGTTTGATGGCGATTACCGCATCAACCCGATCACCGTTGCCAGCAAAATTAACCGTCAGGAACTGATCTTTTTGGCAAAGGCCGACTTTGCCGATTTGTTGCCTAGTTTGTCCAGACAAGGTGTCCGGCGTGTCCTGCTTCAGGATAAGCCCATCAACGACCTGCTCGGCTGGGATATTTTGCTAAACCAACATGCCCACAAATGCCCCGATGATTTGGCTATGCTGTTACGCTATCCCGAACATCGCCGGGAGTTTTATTTCACCCATAGCGAAGATAAAGCCTTTATAATCGGCGAAGTGGATGCGTGGCTACAAGAGGTTGCAGTCACCGGCGACCCTGACCGTTTAGATGCCGCCGTTTTTTTGTTGGATGAACTGATTGAAAATGGCCTGTGCGCGGCGCCGCGCGATGGCAAAGGCCGCCCCTTGTATAAAAAAGGCACGTCACGCGAATTGGCGGCGGATGAAACATTACGGCTGGACGTGTCTGTCCAAGGCCACATTTTGGGGATTTCCCTGACCGATTCTTGGGGCACGTTGACCCCACAGGTTTTTTTAAACCGGTTAACTCGACATGTCGAAGGCTTAGGCTTGGACGCTGGCGTAGGCGGCGGCGGCCTGTACCTGATCTGGCGCATGTCCGATTATTTACAATTACGGGTGCTCCCCAATCGGCAAACCCAAGTCTGCGTGTTTCTGGACTTGCATAATCCTTTTGACCCAGAAGCGGATAAAGGTTTCCAATTCCTTTACCATACTGAATTATTTGAGGCGATTAACCATGAATCAATCTAAGTTAAAAATACTGCCGCAACCTTCGTCCGATAAACTGTCGCAACAATTTTTCCTGGTTGGCACCGTCGATGTTGACGCGGTCGATGTGTTGGAAACCTTATATGTATTGCCTCCAGAGTGTATCGTCGAGCTTAACTTTTCCCAAGTGGATCGGGTTAATTCGATGGGCTTGGCGCAATTGTTGAAACTGTTTGAGTTGTGGCAACACCGTAACAACCAAATCCGCGTCACCAATGTCAACCGCATGATCGGCGTGTTGTTTAAAATGACCGGACTGACCCGTTTTTTGGCGGAAGATTTGTTGGGCGAAGCCGCCAAACCTACGCCTGCACCTGCACCTGTATCTGTGGCTCCCGCCTCGCCTGATTTAACGGCTACTGACGCGCTACAAATCCAACCGCAACCGTCACGCACCGCTCTGGAGCAAGCCTTTAGTCTTTATGGTATGGTCGATGTCAGCGCGGTCGAAAGCTTGCAGCCTTTGTATATGTTGCCGTTCAATTGCGCGGTGACGCTGGATTTTTCGCAAGTGCAGCGCGTCAATTCGATGGGATTGGCGCAATTGCTCAAACTCTTCCAGCATTGGCAAGAGCGCGACACCAGCATCCGTGTGGTCAACGCCAACCGCATGATCGGGGTGCTGTTCAAAATGACGGGGCTGACCCGCTATCTATCCGATGATGCTACAACCACGGTCGATACGGTCAAGCCAGTGCCCAGCGCCCAACCACAAACCACGCCGGCGACGGCCAGTGCCGCCCCCGCTTTACGCCGGATTGACCAGCCGCCTACGACCCTTCAGGCCAACAACACCGACAAGCTTAATCTATGGGTCAGTGCGCAAAGCAGCCAACAAATGAACGGTTGGTATTTCTTCAACACTTACCTGCAACGCCATTTAGGGCGGGAAGTGCATCTGGAACTGAGCCACGGCGCCATGAGCGAGCGGCGTAAAAAAATCGAAGAAATGGATATTGTCTTCACTAAACCGTTTGAAGCCACCCGTTTGATGCTCGAACACCACTACCAGCCCTTATTAAGGCCGATAGACCAAACCGATGAAGTTACCCTGCTAGTGCGTAGCGATGACAAGCGGCAAACCTTGGCCGATTATAAAGGCGGCAAAATCGTCACCGCCGCCCGCGATAACTTTGTTTATCTGCTGGGCCGGTTTTTGTTGGAAGAAAGCGAAAGCTCCCTGACTAACATGGAATACGTCTTTTCCGGCCATGACATTAAAGCCCTGCAAATGTTGCTGAAAGGCTCCGCCGACATCCTGCTCATGCTCAGCGAAACCTATAAGGGCCTGTCCGGCCTGACCCGCAAGATGCTCCGCGAAATTGACCAAAGCGAGACCGCCTTTGCCTTCCATGTCTTCAGCGCATCACCGCGCTGTGTCGAAGTCGGCAAAGCCTTATCCGAAGTG
>JACXTQ010000264.1 GCA_016919605.1 Methylovulum sp. | reverse complement strand
TCGTTGAGGGTGGCGGTGATAAAGAAGAGCTGGTACAGGTCGGGCGGACATGGGTACGTCGGAAAAAAGAGGCTACCTTGCCGAAACTGCCCGGACACCCCCTAGCCGATTTGCAGTTTCGGGCTGTTTTATATGCCTCGCAAGGCCGTTTGCTTTACGGCTATCAACTGGATACCCCTGTGCGCCTGAATAGTTGGCCCGATAAGGCTTTGCTCAGAGAATCCGCTTCTATCATGGACGAACGCTATATTTTTCCGCTCACTGCGTACATGACCGCCAACAAAGCCTTTAGCTTGCCAGGTATTGCCCAGGCCACCCATCTGCCTTTGGATCGGGTGATTGATTTCCACAACGCCTGCGCCTTGGCCGGACTGCTGGAACACTCCGGTTAAGGCGGGTTGCCATGAGCGCAAGAGTCAGGTAAGGTAAAGGGATAGCTTTTATCCCAGCCGTCAGCCCATTGAAAATGGCTGGGCTTATCTTCCTACCTGACTGGATTGGCCTTGAAACACGCTTACACCCAACTGATCGCCACCCTTAGACACTGGGATTACGAATACTATGTGCTCGATAACCCCAGTGTGTCCGATAGCCACTACGATGCAGCCTTTCGGGAATTGCTGGCGATAGAAGCCGCGCACCCTGACTGGGTCACGCCCGACTCACCTTCGCAACGGGTCGGGGCCGAGCCTATCAGCGAATTTAACAAAATCGAACACCGCGTCAAAATGCTCTCGCTGGCAAACGCCTTTTCTTTGGAGGAAACCTACCAGTTTTTTGAAAAAGCCGCCAAAGACTTGGATATCGCCACGGACACCTTGCCTATTTTCAGTGAACCTAAGCTGGACGGGCTGGCGATTTCTATCCATTACGATAATGGCCTGTTCAGTTACGCCGCTACCCGTGGCGATGGCCAAACCGGCGAAGATGTTAGCCATAACATCAAGACTATCAAATCCGTACCCCTGCAACTTGCCACCGATAACCCTCCCGCCACATTGGAAGTGCGCGGCGAAGTCTTTATGCCTAAGGCCGCTTTTGCCAAACTGAACAGCATGGCGGTGGAAACCAATGGTAAAACCTTTGTTAATCCCAGAAATGCCGCCGCAGGCACTATCCGGCAAATGGACCCGAAAATTGCCGCCGGACGGGATTTGCGTTTTATCCCCTATGGCATCGGCGACTACCAAGGCGATGCTGAATTTATGGCGCATTCGCAGATATTGGACTACTTAGCCCGCTTAGGCTTTCGCAAAAACGCCCCCTGCGATAGTTTTCTGGGCAGTTTTGCCGAATTTACGCGAAACTACGCCCTTATGGAGCAAGTGAGGGAACGTTTGCCGATGGAAATTGACGGCATAGTTTACAAAATAGATACCCTTGCCCTGCAAAACACCTTAGGCTTTATCGCCCGCTCACCCAAATGGGCGGTGGCCCGCAAATTTCCGGCACAATTGGCGCTCACGCAATTATTGGAAGTCGATTTTCAAGTGGGCCGCACTGGCGTATTGACTCCCGTGGCCCGCCTTGAGCCGGTGTTTGTCGGTGGCGTGACCGTTAGCAACGCCACCTTGCACAATATGGATGAAATTGAACGCTTAGGCTTGTGTATTGGCGATAGCGTCGAAATCCAACGGGCTGGTGACGTTATCCCGAAAATATCCAAAGTCGCCAACATAGGCGCACAAAGAACCGCCATCATTATGCCTAGCGTTTGCCCGGTTTGTGGGGCGGCGGTCGAACGTACCGTCGGGCAGGCCGCGTACCGTTGCACAGGCGGTTTAAGCTGTGCCGCGCAAGGGGCGGAGCGCATCCGCCATTACGCTTCACGCAAGTGCATGAACATCATCAACCTCGGCACCAAGCTGATTGAGGTGCTGTACAGCAAAGGCATCTTGCATACCATCGCCGATATTTACACGCTCAAGGCCAGCGATATTGCCGACTTGGACGGGCAAGGCGAGAAGAGTGCGCAAAATGTGCTGGACTCGATCAAGGCCACTAAAAATACCCAACTAGGGACGTTTATCGCCGCCTTAGGTATCCATGAAATCGGCGAAGAAAGCGCCAAAGCTATCGCCAAACAGTTTAAAAACTACCCCGCCCTTATCAGCGCCACTTACGAAGACCTGCTACAAGTGCCGGACATCGGCCCAGTGATGGCAAAAAATATTGTCGATTTTTTTGCCGATGCCAAAAACCAAGCGATAGTGCAAGCCATTATCGATGCCGGTGTCAACTGGCCTGATGTCGCCGCCGATCCCGCCCAAGCCCAGCCCTTAGCCGGGCAAACCTGGGTAATCACCGGCACCCTGTCCATGCCCCGCGACCAAGCTAAAGCGGCTCTGGAAGGCTTAGGGGCGAAAGTGTCCGGCTCCGTGTCGAAAAAAACCACGGCAGTGCTGGCAGGGGCAGAGGCGGGGTCAAAATTGGCTAAGGCGCAAGAGCTGGGAGTTAAGGTGGTAGCTGAGGAAGAATTTAAGAAATTGTTGGCAAACTATACCTCCGCAGAATTGTTATAATATCGGCAAATTTTTCCGGTATCTAAAAATGTCCCTACCCCAACAGATAGAACACACCCTTGAACGGCTGATGTATGCCAGCCGTTGGGTTTTGGCTCCAATTTACGCAGGTATGAGCTTTGCTTTATTGGCGTTGTTTGTAAAATTCTTTGAAGAGCTTTATCACTTTTTGCCGATTATCTTCACTATCAGCGAGACCGATTTCATCCTGACGTTGCTGACGTTGATAGACTTGTCGCTGGTCGGTAGCCTAATCGTATTGATTATGTTCAGCGGCTATGAAAACTTTGTCTCGCGTTTGGATATTAGTGCCGGTACTGAGAAGCTGGAGTGGCTGGGTACCCACGATTATGGCTCAATGAAGATGAAGGTGGCGACTTCGATTGTGGCGATTTCATCCATCCATTTGCTGAAAATTTTCATGAACATCAATGGCACTGCCAATGATAAATTGCTTTGGTATGTAGTTATCCACCTGACCTTGGTCGTGTCCGCCCTACTCATGGGGTATTTGGACAAGCTCACTAAACATTCCCATTAACTAGCGATGATACGCTTATTATTGTTAGGCACCGCAGGTTGCCATTTGTGCGAACAGGCGGAGGCGATTATCGCCCAGTTGCCACTTGATCGTGTGGCTATCGACATCGTGGACATTGCCGAGGTGGAACATTGGCAAGCCTGTTACGCCATCCGTATTCCGGTTTTATACCATCCCGAAACGGCGGCAGACTTATGCTGGCCTTTCGATCTGATTAACGTTGAGCACTATATAGAGGCATTAAGGCATGACTGAATACCGATTAGAAAAAGATAGCATGGGCGAGTTGCAAGTGCCGGTGCAGGCTTTGTACGCGGCGCAAACCCAACGTGCCGTGGACAACTTTCCCATCAGTGGCCTGACCATGCCGCCCGCGTTTATCAAAACCGTGGCATTGATTAAAAAAACCGCCGCCAAAGTCAATTGTGATTTGGGTGAACTCGATGCCGAATTGGCGCAGGCGATTATCGCCGCCGCCGAGCAGGTCATCAGCGGCCAGCATGGCGACCAGTTTCCGGTGGATGTGTTCCAAACCGGCTCAGGCACCAGCACCAATATGAATGTCAACGAAGTGCTGGCGCACTTAGCCAGCCAACTTGCCGGTAAGGCGGTCAGTGCCAACGACCACGTCAACATGGGACAAAGCAGCAATGATGTCATCCCCACCGCCATCCATGTCAGTGCCGCGCTGGAATGCCAGCAAGCGTTGTTGCCCAGTTTGGCGCATCTGGCCGAGGTTATCGGGCAAAAAGCCGCGTCTTTAGACCATGTCACCAAAACGGGCCGTACCCATTTGATGGATGCCATGCCGGTGCGTATGAGCCAAGAGCTGGGCGGTTGGGCTTTGCAAATCCGCAACGCCAGTGACCGCCTCGAAGCGACGTTACCGCGTGTGTATAAGCTTGCCCAAGGTGGTACCGCGGTTGGCACGGGAATTAATGCCGATCCCCGTTTTGCCGAGCAATTTGCGCAAGTTTTAAGTGCGGAAACCGGCTTGCCGTTCACTCCGAACGAATCGTTTTTTGAGGGTTTAAGTTGCCAAGATGCCATTGTCGAGCTATCCGGCCAATTGAAGGTCATCGCGGTCAGCTTGATGAAAATCGCCAATGATTTGCGTTGGATGAACAGCGGCCCCTTGGCGGGGTTGGGCGAGATTGAACTACCCGCTTTGCAACCGGGCAGCAGTATCATGCCGGGCAAGGTCAATCCGGTTATCCCAGAAGCTACGGCGATGGTGGCGGCACAAGTCATCGGCAATGATGCGACCATCACTATTGCCGGACAATCCGGCAGCTTCCAGTTAAATGTCATGCTGCCTGTGATTGCTTATAACATCCTGCAAAGCATCGAGCTATTAAGCAACGTCAGCCGCTTACTCGCGGACAAGGCTATTGCCGGTTTTACTGTCAGGCAAGACAACCTGCAACAAGCTTTGGCGAGAAATCCGATTTTAGTGACGGCGTTAAACCCCATCATCGGCTACGCCAAAGCCGCCGAAGTGGCCAAAGCCGCTTATAAGCAAGGCCGCCCGATTATCGAAGTCGCCGCTGAAATGACCGGATTAAGTCTTGACGAGCTGGGCAGGTTGTTGAATCCGGCCGCATTGACCGAAGGTGGGATTGGCTGTGGTGGTGGGGGCGGCTAAATCGAAATGGCCGCTTTTATGGCATCATGTGCTTTGTAACCGCTGATCTCAAAATCGTCATAACAGTAGGCGAACAACGATTCGGGGCGGCGTTTGAGGGTGAGTTGCGGTAAGGGCAGGGGTTCGCGGCTAAGTTGCAGGCGTGCTTGTTCCAGATGGTTTAGATACAGATGCACGTCACCGCCCGTCCAGATCAACTCGCCCACTTGCAGTCCGGCTTGTTGGGCGATGATATGGGTCAGCAACGCGTAGCTGGCGATATTGAAAGGCAAGCCCAAAAAAGTGTCGCAACTGCGCTGGTAAAGCTGGCAGGAAAGCCGTCCATCAGCGACATAAAACTGGAACAAGGCATGGCAAGGGGCCAGGGCCATTTTGCCTTGGGCGACATTGGCCTGTGGGCTGATACGCTCATCGGGCAAGTCGGCGACATTCCAAGCCGAAACGATGATCCGGCGGCTGTTGGGAGTAGCTTGCAATTGTGCCAGCACTTGGCTGAGCTGGTCAATGGTGTGCCCGTCGGCAGTCGGCCAAGACCGCCATTGTTTGCCGTACACAGGCCCTAAGTCGCCGTTGGTATCTGCCCATTCATCCCAAATACTGACCTTATGCCCATGCAGGTAAGCCAGGTTGGTGTCGCCTTGTAAAAACCACAACAATTCATGGATGATGGATTTTAAATGGATTTTTTTAGTGGTGACTAAGGGAAAGCCTTCTTGCAAGTTAAAGCGCAATTGGTGGCCAAAGAGGGATAGTGTGCCTGTGCCGGTACGGTCGCCTTTGTGGTGGCCTTCGCTGAGGATTTTGGCAAGCAGGTCTAGGTAGGGTTTCATTGCAGATTACCTTTAAATACTCGTATTTTTAAATAATATTTAAAGCGATAAGTCATGGCTATAATGGCATTTAAGCCGGATTAAACGTAGAGTTACAAACTAATGTATTGGTACTTTAATTTTCAGGCGCATTAACGGCTAAATTGTCGCCTGTCTGCCAATGGGCAGGTCTAATGTTATCCAAAAGCAAACTCTAAGCAAAGAACAGCTGATTTAGAAGTATGTAGCTAAAGCATAACAAAAATTGACAATGTTTAAGGATTCTGTCGAAAAAATCATCAGGTCATTTGCTTCAGCCACATACTAACTAAAGTGGCTAGGAAGTTCTAACGCTTAAGAAATGTTGGCCAATTCGCTTAAGCATAAAACAATGGCTTCTTCTTCTGAGCAATTTCTCAGAATATCCATGTGATCAAGAAGGTCGAAATAAGTAAGGCGTGAAATGGTTTCCAGGGAGTTAAAAAGCGGCTGCCGCCATCCGTTATTAGAACGCCATACTAATGTTTGTGGATTTCCTGAGTTAATGATAGTCCGGTAGTTCAATCCCGGATGAAAATCATGTAACGCAAATATTGTCTTAAAAACATCACCGTGCCAAGCCATTCCTGACCCACCTGCCTGTTTGCGGTATTTAAAGGCTTTATCTTGACAAGAGATTGAGGAATACACATCAATCGGTTTCGTATCATCAATTAAGAAAATAGTCCGTTCATGGGAATGAAGAAGGCTATTGCACAAATCGCGGTAGGTTTGCTCAAAAGTATGTAGCCCATCAAGAAAAACGACATCATATTTTTGTGTGATGGGTAGCGTAGAAAAAAACTCATCGGATATTACCCCTTTGAATGTTATGTTTTCATCAGTAACCGCTGCCACATCAAAAAGAAAATTCGGATCAACAGCCGTTTTCTGGGGAATTGAAACCTGAAAAAAAGTTTGTCCTTTGTTTACACCTATTTCGAGATAAGTTTGAGGCCTTAAGAATTCTGTAAGCGTTTCAATACGGCGGGCAGAATGGTTTAGCTCTTTAGGTTGGCTAGGCAAACTATTTTGCCCGTATGTTTTTTGAAAATTTAGTTTTTCATTCATTGGCTTCTCTACAGTTAACTTAAGTTTAATGAATATATTTTTGCAAAGCTATCAAATCCGTATGGCAGAGGCTATTGAAACCGATACTTGCCAAAAATGCCTTTGCCAGTTTAATTTCGAATTGGATTTAGTAAAATAAATATTTTTATCGATATAAAATCAATTGATTGCTGTGTTGAGAAGTCAAATTACCAATTTTAGCCTTATACGTATGCAAGAGGTATTCTAGCAGTTTTCAGTAATTGTTGAGTTAGATTTTTTTTCCTAAATCAGCCATTGCTTTTACGGTGTGTTCGACAACATTTGCCCATGATGGATGGGCTGGTGGTGACCACGGTCTTTTTGGATCAGGCAAGGGATCATAGAAAAGTCGGCCATCTTCACGGCCTAAATATTCTCTGGCAATGTATTCGTAATCCGGCATATTTTGATCTACAAGTTGCCTACGTAACCCAGGAGGGATGATGGAGGCGGATATATTTTTATCGCCTAAAGGTATTGCCTGTTGAATCAGATGGGCGCGTATGTCGCTACTTATGTTGGCACGCTGGTAAATATCGATCAGATTTAGAGCCAAATATGAAAGGGATTCGTTGCTGCGTTTAGACACTGCATCCAATTGCTGAGTTACTGAACTAAAATCAATGGCCTCCAAAATATCGGCAATGATATTGGGTTGGTTTTGTTGCTGCTCATAAGGACGGATAATGATATTTTCCTTACCAAAAACGTTGGCCCAGGTATCAATTACGTTGCGGTAATTCCCCCTTTTGGAATCCCTTTTCTTTTGAAATTCAAAATAATGTTCAAATCCTCGACCCCAAGGGGGGGAAGCCACGGTTTTAACAGCCTGGTTATAGACGGATTCCCACCAGCTATCATGGCGGCGCAAATAAATGACAATTTTAATATCGTAAGATGAAAAAAAGGCTCGTACTGGCTGTACTGGCTTAGGTATCATAAAAAATTCAGAACTAAATAATATGGTATTTAGTTCGGATGTTTCTATTTCATCAGCAAGTTGCTCGGCAAGATTTAAGAGATCAGAGACATTGTTTTCATTTTTTTTACCGTGAAAAAATCCTAAGGCATTGCTTAAGCCATAATGGGCAATGCCATTGCAGCCCGTAACAGGATAAAGCAAGCCCTGTTGTTTAAGTGCATCCCTTTGTTTATTAAAAAAGCTTTGGATAGCCGTTGTCCCGGTTTTATCCATGCCGATGTGAAGAAAAATAGTTGCCGTCATATTGGATTAAAAAATATCTAGTTTAAAAAATGGTGGGTGAAAACCTGTGTTTCAAATGCCATTCAATTGCCTATAACGGTATTTAGATGTTCTTTAATAAAAGGAATGTCGGCTTCCCAAGCGCCAGTCATCATTAATTCCGTTTGGTCTTTCACGGCATTGATGAAATGGGTTTCAATGTCACCTAATGCGCTCATCAGCAATTGGCTTAAAATAATGCCTCGTGCCGACAATACAATCATTTTTGAAGAAGGTGGCATAAATACTCCCATGTGAAGAGCTGAACCATCGCAACCGGCAATAATATTAGCTTGGCTAAGCAAACTGATTTGCGTCTGCAAGGATAGTTTTTCTGGGAAAATGATTTCAAAGCCATAGGCCAGAAATAGTCGCTCAATAACGTCTTCGTTACTGGCTTTTCTGGCCGCTTTGTTTAGTAAACGGCGCGATAAATATAATCTTTTTTTAGGTTTTGGAAGATTCTTGTCTATCCCATAGGGCTCGGCATCTTGAAGTATATAAGTTTTGATTTGCTCGTAAATGGTTAGTTGTGTTGGATCAACTGTTAAGTTTAAAAAAAACAATGATGATGGAATGAGTACCTCATCAACCAGCAAATCTTGGTTGGCGATAATGATTTGCTCTTTACGAATGCCAAAGCAGTGAAATAAAACTTGTGCCAGCTCATTTTGGAAAATATTTCCGACCGATGCATTGTTATGGTCTAAGGGATGGAATATAAAACGGCTTTGAGCAACATTTATGGAGTTCAAAAACCAAAATCTGGCGGGGGCCTCAAGCAATAAATGACCAAAATAACTCGACAACCAGCCCATATAGACACATGTTCCAGGAATTGACGTGGCGTTGCTGACCCTGTCTTCGGAGATATTAATCGGGTCGATTGATGGTTTTGAAGTTGACCCACGGTTGCTGGCATCTAAAATGAGCTGCCCGTTCTCATACAGTGCCCCTAACAGTGCTTTAGGGTTATCGGGCGGATTAAAAACACCAGACGACACAAAGCAATTCTTAATGGTAGTGGAAAAGCGTGGTAAAGAAGACAGCACCGGCTTTTTTAAAAGAGGCAAATCGGTAAAGCCGTAAAATAAAAACTTTCCGCAATCTTTGATGGCAAGTGATGGTTGGTCTTTTTCAAAAACAAATGACGGTGGTTGGGTTATAGTTGGGGGCAATACCGGATTATTAATCGGTGAGGCATACCCAAATTGTTGGCAGTATGGATTCGCATAAACTTGCTCAATAAAATTCTTTGGAATGATATGTTCGAAAACTTTGTTAACGATATCGTTGCTATTTTTATCTTTTGAGCTGTTTTTCAATGGCATAGAAAATTGATCCAAACCCACAAAATGAGCGATTGTAGCCAATGTTTGAGCGATGTTCTCGTAGCGGATAAGCAGGATTTCGGCAAACTCAGTGTCCATATAAACAGTAGGATTTTCATCGCTTAAATCGTATGCCAGCGGGTTTATATTGAAAACTGGCTCAAAATGATCCGGAAACCATCTTAATGGCGCAGCAAATCTAACCAAGTGCCTGGCTAAAGTCCCTCCTTGACTAAAACCCGCTTTAGCTATCGACTGATGGAGCTTTTGCCCGTATGTCGGATCGATGATTGGAATGGATAGGCCGGCGGCAATATCAAAAGCGAGTTGAAAAAATTGTGTTAGCTGGGCAATTTGCGTTGCCTCAGTCTTTAACTTCGGATGCAATTGTAACCAAGCCGCAATTTCAGGATAATAGCCATTAAAGTTTTGAATAAATTCAGAACGGTACCAATCGATAGGATCCCTGCATAAGGTTATCACTTTTAATCGTTTGCCTGTCATGGCGGCATTTTTTTTGAACCAATTTACGCGACGTAACAAACGAGTATTGGCAATCAGTTGGCCTTCATTATGACGAATGGCAAAATCATTCAAGGCAGGATTTAACAAGCGTTTAGTCATTTCCACCAATACATTTTCAGCAAGGAAATGGCTTTGTTCGGCTTGAAAACCTGATTTTGACAATCCTTCGCAAATCGCGGTAGAAGCTACCTTACCCATTTGAAAGACGATAATTTCAGTCATAATATGCCTATGTCGTTAATAATAAATAAAATGTATGCCCTCATTTTTATAGTTAACGCTGTCGTTGTCAGTCTATAAAAGGGCTCTATGGTTTTGTGGTCTTTTTGCAATAAGACATTATATGTACATACTCCAATTGATCCATAAACAAGAGTATTTTCGTTACACCGAATCAAGTTTACCATTCCATGATTTGATGATAATTGTGACCTGCGGACAAAAGCTTTACTGACTTTCGACCTGAATATCCTCTTCAAGGCGTATCCATTTTGGATGACGAGAGATATTTCTTCCAAATTTATTTTCGCATTGTGGTTCTGATGAGGGCAGATGGCAAAATAAAAAAACCAGGCGGTGTTACCAAAGAGTTTTAGGTAGTCCACATCGAGTACCAAGAAGGAATCTTGGCAGGCTATCGTAGTGCCGGAAGCTTATTTAAAGCGCCAATCCGACCCATAAAGCCATAATATGAAATTGAAGTTTTGATGGGTATCGGGAGAAGCATTTAAATATACACCCTAAATACTAATTCGATTTATCGCAAAATCAACATAATTCTTGCATTTTTAAGGATGTTCGCTACATTTTTAAAAATATTATGTTTTATTGCTTAATATACGGCCATATGTAACCGATAGTAGTGGTCTTTTATTAACTTCAGAATTGGACTTAGCTCTAAAGCTAGGCGGGCCAAGTATGTGTTCAACTTAAAACGAGCCGCCAACAGTGTTGTGTGGCTCGTTAGGTGTCAAGCTGGGCTTATTTTTCCGCTTTCGCTTTTATTTTAGCCGCAGAAAAATTTACCTTTTTAACAGTTACTTTTGTGCCGTCTTTTTCCCGTTCGACTTGGCGGGTTTTAAATGAGCCTAAGCCAGCCACTTTCAATACGCCTTCTTCAGCTGAACTGATTTCCTTATGGACAGCACGCAATGCGGCGGCAATGATTTTTGCGGCTTTAGCATCGGGCATTTTGCCTAACAGTTTAGGGTTGGCTTGTTTGATCAGTTCTACGATTTCCAGAGATTTCATTGTTATATACCCTATTTTATATGATTAACTAAAATTCGGCTTTTAGTTCCCATTTTATGTTTGAAAACACATGCTGTTTAAAAATGGTCGCCTTTGCTAAATCAGAGGAACATTGCTTTGTAACAGTAGATGTTTATCAGTATAAACGGGAAGTTATAGCCTTATATTACTTGCCAATGTTTATTCAAGTAAATCTTTTTTAAGAAAAATTTTCCGTAATGATTGCCATTGGAAAACAATTTCTTGTGCGGCCATTTGTGCGGCATTGGAGCCGTTTTCGCGCTCAAACCATTTTTCCGCCAACATCATGGTTTCTGCCAATGTCAAGGCCGCCACTTCTTCGCGGAGCATCGCCGTTTTATGCAAAGTCTCCAGCCAAACTTGGAATGCTTGCACTTCCGCATCGGTCATTTTGGCTTGCAATTCATCAGAAATTTCCGGCGCGGACAGCTTTACCGAGCCAA
This sequence comes from Methylovulum sp., assembly GCA_016919605.1. Classification (GTDB taxonomy): domain Bacteria; phylum Pseudomonadota; class Gammaproteobacteria; order Methylococcales; family Methylomonadaceae; genus Methylovulum. Next base: position 466 of record JACXTQ010000264.1, on the reverse strand, counting down.
TGATGGCGTTATTGCCTTTTTTGGTGTTGCCATCGTAAGTGACACGGATAAGCTGGATGACATTCTTGCGGACACGAAAGTGCATAAAAGCGTTACAACTGAGATTTGTCTATTGGGCAATATGTTGCCCCATTTTAGTTAAGAAAGCAATATTATTTTTAGTCAAAAAATATTTGTAACCAGTTGATAAAATTAATTATACTAAAAAAAATAATATGATACTTGTGTTAGGGAAGATAAAAATATACATATAAGTGCGGCAATATGCTTAGTGTTTCACTAAAAAAACGGCATCTTGTGGAGGTACGATCACCTCACTGCCAACAGTTTGTCCAGTATTGATTTCGGGGGCTTGGGAGCCTTTCAAGTGTTGGTAAGTGTCTTTTTTGACGCTGACATGCCACGGGTTTAGGCTCATGTTTAGCAACACCAAGCCTTTGTCAAATTCGCGCGACCATCGCTCGGC
>JACXTQ010000035.1 GCA_016919605.1 Methylovulum sp. | reverse complement strand
CGCGGCGGCACTTCAATTCCAAAAGTACGAAATTCGTTCTTTTTAGATGAATCAATGAGATAGAAAGCATTCCTCCCTGTAGCTTTTCTTTACCTTGCTGAACGCTTAATACGGTCGGCACACTATTTAACATTTATTTTCCAAAATGTGAATTATTGACTACCAAAGAAACAGCATTTTTTCTATACTCCCATGATCGTAATATTCGTTCATATCATTACTTTAACTCAGGAAGGAAAATGGCAATAATAACTTGTTCAGATTGCAATAAAGAAATGTCCGATGCCGCAACGGCATGTCCCCATTGCGGAAAGCCAAATAACAAAATATCGGGAAGTCGCTCGGTAGGACTATTGCTGTGGATTGGAATCTTACTGCTGCCTATTGTGTTTGTGTGGTTTACCTTGAGAAAAGGCCACTCCACAAAATCCAGGATTATCTCATTTGGCTGGCTTATCCTTTCATTAATCATTGTCACATCAGGCGACAAAACAAAAACCAATACGGCACAAAACGCCTCAGCACCTACGTCAGCCAGTCGGGCTATTGAAACTAAGAAAGCCGAGGTTCCCCTATTAGACGTTACGGCTGATGAGTTAGCGACCTCCTACAGTGAGAATACAGTTGCCGCAGATCAACAATTTAAAGGCAAAAGATACCGGGTATCAGGTACGGTTACAGATATTAACACGGACATTCTTGGCGACCCTTACGTCACAATGGAAGGCGGCCCTAATCCGTTTTTGCAGCCACAGTTCAAATTTGAAAAATCAGAATCCGGTAAATTGGCTCGCCTAAAAAAAGGCTCAAATGTTGTGCTGGTTTGCGTGGGCGGCGGCGACATTGCAAAAATGCCAATGTCTAAATCGTGTATTTTGCAATAAATTTGCGTATTACAAAAATTAAATACTGTAGCTTATTCCTATGATTTTTATGGTTGAATTTATGAAAAAAATATTAATCGCTGTTCTTATCGGATTATCTTTTTCGTCACATGCTGAAAAATTAGTACGTCCACCAGACAGCATTACAGGAATAGGCAATGCCCCTTGTGCTGATTTTGTTTCCACTTATGAAGCCAAGCAACGCATAGATAACGGTACAGAAAAAGATCCTGGCGTTATTGCCGGGACATTATGGGCATACGGCGATTTTATGGGGACATTTGGCGGTTTTTTTGCCAGATCAATGATGGAGAATGGCGATAAAAAACTTCCGTTCTCCAGTAAGGAACATTCCATGTCTCTGGTTTACGAAACATGTAAGGAAAATCCAGATGTACGGTACATAGACATTGTCTACGTCATGTCGGAGACGGCTTTCGGAAGAAAGGTTAATTGGTAAGATTTTCCCCTAGAATTTTTACATCATAAACACTATGAATAATTTAAAAGTAACGGCAATAGCCTTATTAATGTCGCTGTCATTCCCGATATTGGCCGTGGAATGGCAAGGCACTGTTACAGGGGTGTCCGATGGGGATACTTTAACCGTATTAACCAACGATAAGAAACAGGTAAAAATCCGGCTGACCGAAATAGATGCGCCGGAGAAGGCGCAGGCTTTTGGTCAGCAATCCAAGCAATCTTTGTCAGATATGTGTTTTGGCAAAAATGCCACGGTCAACGACAAGGGGCAAGACCGATATAAGCGGGTGCTTGGGCGTGTGACGTGTGCCGGCGTGGATGCCAACGCGGAGCAGGTCAAACGTGGGTTAGCATGGGCATATACCGACTACCTTACTGACCAATCCATTGCCCAATTGGAAGCCGCCGCCAAAGCCAGCCGGATAGGGCTATGGGTTGATGAAAATCCCACGCCGCCTTGGGAGTTTAGACATTCCGGCAAAGCATCCAAAGCCAGTAAACCGAGTGTTAAGAGCGACTTAAAAAGCAGTGGTTTTAAGTGTGGCGGTAAGTCAAGGTGTGGCGATATGGATAGTTGTGCAGAAGCCAGATTCTACTTAACCCAATGTGGCATGGGGCGGCTTGATCGGGATAATGACGGTATACCGTGCGAGTCTATTTGCCGATAAGGCATATTATTTTGACAAACTGATTATTTTGGGCGTATGCTTTGCGCAGAGTCTTGAAAAGCTCGCAAACAAGCGTTACCCGTAGACGAATCTTTACGGTTTTTTTATGCCTGCCAGTTTTAGCAGTCGTGCCTTATGGTACAATTGCGCCTGTGGTTGGGAGTGGCACGAATATATTGAATAAGTGTCGCAGTTCTTGTTTGCTGTTTTCAAGCTCCCATCCACCCCTTCGGGGGTTTTCCTTGAAAAGAAAAAACGAGCATATCCATGACTACGAACGTTATCACCGCGCCTTATAATGACGCATTCTCAGTAAGCTTCACTAGCGAAGCTTGGCTTAATGCTACAGCCGTTGCCAAACACTATGGAAAACTTCCAGGCGAGTGGCTCAGGCTAGACAGCACCATTGAATATATCGACTGCCTTTGTGAGTTTCAATTACGGGATAATCCCTCATTTGATAAAAATCAATTAACTATGATTAAAAAAGGCTCATCAGTAAACGGCGGCGGCACTTGGTTTCATCCCAAGTTGATTGTTCCTTTTGCTCGGTGGCTGGAGGCTAGATTTGCCGTCTGGTGTGATATGCAGATAGAAAAAATCCTGCGCCCTGTTTTGCCACTGATCGCCACCCCAAGCCTTCCCTTAAAGAAAACCCAGAAGGCCGTACCCGGCGGCTTGTCGCTTGAAACCCAAGACGAACTAAAGGCCCTTGTTATCCAACGTGCCGAACACCTGCCCAAGGATAAGCAAGGCGGGGCGATAACCGGCATGTGGAGTTCGCTGAACACGCACTTTGGCACGAACGTCAAAAACGAAAAAGGCAAAGCCTTGGGCTACAAGCACATCCCCGAAGGTGCGCGGCTGGAGTGCATATCCCTGATTGGCCGCTACGCGCTGGATGACGGGTTCGTCACGCTGCCCCGTGCCGACTACGAAAAGCTCAAAGCCCTACCGTCACCCGCCAAAGAAGGCGAATTCCTGCCTAACCCCACCAAAGACGAACTGATCGGCATCCTTACCCGGCAAGTGACCGCCGTGGAGGCACAACTGAAAGCCGCCGAAGGCGATTATGCCGGCATGACGAAAGAGCAGGTCATCCAAAGCCTAAAGCCGGAATACAACGTAATCCCCCGTAAAGAGTTCAGCGCGACATTGTTTGTCCTGGAGTTTATCCCCGCTAACCATTTGCTGGCCGTCGCCAGAACCGCCATCGAACGGTCTGAGCGTATCGAGTTGGGAAAGAAATTGGCTAACGGCTAAGGCTTAATTATTTTGGGGGATTTATGAGCGATAAAATAGCCCAGCAATGGGCGCAAGATGTGGATGATTATGGCGAGCTGGCTTATTTGATGTGGGAAAGGCGAGTGCATAACGCCACATCTATCGGACTATCAACACATCAAGAATACATAGCCATTGAAAGTAATTTCTATATTAATGAGTATGGTTTTGACGGGGCAATGACTTTCCAGCGCAAACCCTCCGCCGCCCTGCCGTTTAGCCTAGAGCGGGCTAAAGCAGGGGATGTGGTGGAGGCTATGGACGGCGTGACGGGCGAGTGGCACACCCTTGAGGCGGGCGGCAAGTGGTGGGCGTGGATGGCTAAAAAACTAGGTTGGCCTGACAAAAACAAGAAAAACTTTAATTATTTTTGCGGAAAACACCGCATGAAATACCCTCCAAAAGTCTAACTATGAAAACCGACCAAGCCGCGCATCCACATGCTGAAAGCATGATGCTGTATGCCCAAACAGCCATGACAACACTCAGGCCTTGGGAACAATGGGAGTGGCAAAATCCTTGGCTGGTGGAAAAGTAATGAGAAAATTGAAAGACGCGGGGCTTATCAATATCAGGACCGACCGCCATAGCTCAACTTACACCCTGACCGCCCAGGGCAGGGATTTGTGCGGAAAAATGTAAAAATAGTTAAACAGGTCGAATCCGGTCTGTTTAACATAAAAACTTCGCCATTTAAAATGGCAAAGTGTCACGTTTGAAACGCGACCCCTTTATATCACATCAATGACCATCAGATCATCATCCCACGGCATACCCAAGGTATGTGTTGAATCAAAAATATACGCCTTAACCGGATAATGCCCCTTGGTTAGCCCTGCCTGGCCCAGCTTTACGGTCAGGCTTCCGGCTTGGGTAAAATCAAACAAACTCGGCTGTACAAAACTGTCAATCAACGTATTGCCGACATAAAACTGTACCCTGGTCAGTTCATTATGCCTAATGGGCTGGCCATCCAGAAAAAAAGCCAGCTTAACATCGCTATCCCTTCCCAATTCGGTTTTAAAACTGACCGTAGCCATCAATGCACCACCCTAACTTGCTTATGTGCCGTGTATGTCCTGACCGACCGCTGGCCGGACACTAATGCCACCCGCCGTTTAGCGGCCAAATTTAAAGCCGTCCGCTTCCCTAACCCGATAACGTAATCGCTAGACAAAAGCAACATGGCACTGGCAACAGCCTCCGCCAAAGCATTGCCCGACAACTGAAAATCCATCGTCATAACCCCCGCCGCCACCGCTTGCGCCACCGCCTCAGAACCCAAACTGACACCGACCATCACATCACCGCTACCCGCCGCCACCGATACTCCACACCCGCCGATAGCGTGATCCGCCGCCAACCCGGCAACCCCCATACTGACCGCCGCACTGCCGCCCAATAACGGCATAACTGCCGATAACCCACCAGAACCGCTGGCAGAAGACACCGCCGCACCGCCCAAAGCTACCGAATTGCCCAACCCGGCACTGGCTAATACCGAAACAAGGCCTTGCCCGGACAATTG
>JACXTQ010000263.1 GCA_016919605.1 Methylovulum sp. | reverse complement strand
CGCCAGCCTGAACAATCTGGCCTTGCTTTATGATTCCCAAGGCAGACTCTCAGAAGCCGAACCCTTGCACCTGCGCAGCCTTGCGATGAGGTAAAAGACCTTAGGTAGCGACCATCCTGAGGTTGCCGCCAGCCTGAATGATCTGGCAAAGCTTTATTATGCCCAAGTCCGATACGCCGAAGCCGAACCCTTGTACCTACGCAGCCTGGCGATTAGGGAAAAGGCCTTAGGCAACGGGCATTCTGAGGTTGCCGCCAGCCTGAACAATCTGGCAAAGCTTTATTATTCCCAAGGCAGATACCCTGAGGCCGAACCCCTGTACCAGCGCAGCTTGGCGATTTGGGAAAAAACCTTGGGTAACGAGCATCCTTATGTCGCCACTAGCCTGGACAATCTGGCGGAGCTTTTCCGTGTCCAAGGCAGGTATGCCGAAGCCGAGCCCTTATTCCGCCGCAGTCTGGCGATTTGGGAAAAGGCCTTAGGTGGCGACCATCCTTATATCGCCACCAGCATCAACAATCTGGCATTACTTTTCCGTATACAAGGCCAATACGCCGAAGCCGGATCTTTGTACCAACGCAGTCTGGCAATTTCGGAAAAAGCTTTAGGCAACAACCATCCTGAAGTTGCCACCATCCTGAATAATATGGCGGAGCTTTTCCGTGTCCAAGGCCAATACGCCAAAGCCGAACCCCTGTACCAACGCAGCTTGGCAATTTTAGAAAAGGTTTTAGGCAACGACCATCCTGATGTTGCCGCCAGCCTAAACAATCTGGCCTTACTGTATGATGCCCAAGGCCAATACGCCAAAGCCGAGCCTTTATACCAACGTAGCTTGGCGATTTGGAAACAGGCTTTAGGTAACGACCATCCTAAGGTTGCCACCAGCCTGAATAATTTGGCAAAGCTGTATTATTCCCAAGGCCAATATGCCAAAGCCGAACCCTTGTACCAACGCAGCTTGGCGATTTTTGAAAAGGTCTTGGGCAAGGATCATCCCAATACCCAAACCGTAAGAAATAATTTACAGCAACTACAAGCGGGCCTTAAGACTTGATGCCTACGTTCAGCGTGGCTCCAAGCTACGCTGAACAAGCAGGGATAATTTTATAATTTAAGACTATTGATAGGTATAGGCTTTATGGCAACCAATGCAACACCTTCCCCCTCGATACACACGATTATTGCCGCTTGGGTATTCGGTACGGTGCTGTTGCTTTTTTACTTGGCGGTGTTTGCTTTTATGCCCGATGAATTGCCGGAGTTTAAGCATAAAATGCTGGCGATCATCTCCGCCCTGTTGTGCGCGTTGTTCACCTTCTTTTTTATGGGGTCGCTGCATGTCCTTGTCCAAGTTAAAAACCGTTGGTCAAAAATAGCCATACAAAGCGGCGGCGGTGCGGCGGCTTTTGTCTTGATTTTAGTCTGGTGGAACAATCCAAGCCTTGCGCCTATTAAAAACGGGCAATGGCAACACCTCCAAAAAACCGTGGAGCAAACCCATGAGCGCACGGAGCAAATTCAGCACGATGTGCAAAACATTGCCCAAAATATTGACCAAATCGTTGCTGCCCTGAAAAACGAATTGAATGTTAAAAATGACCAAAATGTTAAAAATGACCAAATAGCCTTTTTACAAAACCAACTAGAAACCCAAAAACCCGTAGTTTCCGCCAAAGCCAAGTCCTTAGCCGCACAAATACCTGACAGCGCCGATGACTATGCGCTGGCCTTAAAAGCCATCGCCGAAGAACGCTTTGACGTGGCGATGCAGTTATTGGATAAGGCACAGGCAAAGAAAGAAACTGAATTGGTTGATATTTATGTTGCCAAAGGCGATACCCAGTATTACCAAGGCTTATATGCCCAAGCCGCCGAGTGGTATGCCAAAGCCAGTGTATTAAAGCCTGATGATGCCGCTATCTTGAACGGGACGGGACTCATGCTTGACCATGCGGGCAAATACGCCGAAGCCGAACCCTTGCTCCAACGCAGCCTTGCAATTAGGGAAAAGGCCTTGGGCAGCGACCATCCTGATGTCGCCACCAGCCTGAACAACCTAGCAGGGCTTTATTATGCCCAAGGCCAATACGCCGAAGCCGAACCCTTGTTGCAACGTAGCCTTGCGGTTAGGGAAAAGGCCTTGGGCAACGGCCATCCTGATGTTGCCGCCAGCCTGAACAATCTAGCAGAGTTTTTCCGTTCCCAAGGCCGATACACCGAAGCCGAACCCTTATACCAACGCAGCCTTGCGATTTTTGAAAATGCCTTGGGTAACAACCATCCTGATGTCGCCACCAGCCTGAACAATCTGGCAGCGCTTTATGACTCCCAAGGCCGCTACGCCGAAGCCGAACCCTTGTACCAACGTAGCCTTGCGATTAGGGAAAAGGCCTTGGGCAATAGCCATCCTGATGTCGCCACCAGCCTGAACAATCTGGCAGGGCTTTTCCGTACCCAAGGCCGCTACGCCGAAGCCGAACCCTTGTACCAACGCAGCCTTGCGATTTTGGAAAAGGTTTTGGGCAAAGATCATCCTGCTGTCGCCACCAGCCTGAACAATCTGGCAGAACTTTTCCGTGCCCAAGGCCGCTACGCCGAAGCCGAACCCTTGTACCGACACAGCCTTGCGATTAGGGAAAAGGCCTTGGGCAAAGATCATCCTGATGTTGCCCAAAGCCTGAACAATCTGGCATTGCTTTATGACTCCCAAGGCCGATACGCCGAAGCCGAACCCTTGTACCGACGCAGCCTTGTGATTTTGGAAAAAGTTTTGGGCAAAGATCATCCCAATACCCAAACCGTAAGAAATAATTTACAGCAACTACAAGCGGGTATTAAGACTTGATGTCCAAATTCAAAGCAAGACTATCCTAATCCATAGCCAAACTGGATAAGTAGAATAATATGTTTTTGAGTTATGATACGGAATTAACAATTAGATAGGGAATGGCTCTTATGAGAAGAGGAACATGCCTGTTTTACATTGCCTTTTTATTGCAATGGCCCATTTTTAATGAGGTATGCGCAACGCCGAATATAAGGGATAAGACGATTATTGAAGATGGCCTTTGCAAGGTAGGCGCGTTTGATTCTGACAAACCAGACAAACAAGGAGCATTAAGGCTGCACATGATTGTTAAAAAATATGCTTCTGGCGTGGCATCCTCGCTCAACTTTGAATTATTAAATGATACCAATCGAAATTTGATGATAACAAGTTTTTCTGCTACGAATGAAATGTTTAGGACGGATATTTTTGTTCAGCATCAACAAATATCGAAAGACCATAAAAATTATGCCATTGATGGCAAAGAAACAGTAAAGATGGGTGATATTTTTCTAAAACCCGGAGAAAAAAGACAGTGGGATTTAAGTATAAATGCTGTATTAAAAGATGATCTTATCGCAAAAAAACTATTACAAAATAAGAGTGAAGGCGATTTAATAGTCGTTTTTAGTTTTGTGCCTAGTGTACATTCTGATGGCTGTGATAAAAAAGGTAAGCTTACATCGATGTATTACGGACAAACAGAACTTTTTTCTTTAGAGTCTTATTTGCCAACGAAACCTCCTTCCTTTGATAGGGCAAGCCATTAAATAGAAGGCTTCTCCATAAACTATTCCGATTGCCTAATGGCAATGCCATAATAGCCGTGTATTACGCTAGGGGTTACATCACCCCATAGCGTGTCTCTTTCCCTTAGCTTGCTTGCCTATGCCCGAATTACCCGAAGTTGAAACCACTTGCCGTGGCATTGCGCCGCATATCCAAGGACATACCATCACCGCCGTTCAGGTGCGCAATGGCCGTTTACGCTGGCCGGTGGCGGATAATCTGGCGCAGTTGTTGATAGGCCAATCGGTTGTTTCTATCACGCGGCGCGGTAAGTATTTGCTGTTAAGCACCCCCACAGGCACGTTGCTGGTGCATTTGGGGATGTCGGGGAGTTTGCGCATTGTGCCGCTGGCGTTGGCTCCTGATAAGCACGATCATATCGACTTGGTGTTTAACTCCGAGACGGTGCTGCGCTATAACGATCCGCGCCGCTTTGGGGCGATGGTCTGGACTGGGCAGCCTGTGGAAACGCATCCTCTGTTAAAGGACTTGGGGCCGGAGCCGTTGCTGGCGGATTTTAACGGCGCGTTGCTGTATCAACTGGCCAGACAACGTAAAGTGCCGGTCAAATCATTCATCATGGACAGCCATGTCGTTGTCGGGGTCGGTAATATTTACGCCAACGAGGCTTTGTTTATGGCAGGCATTTTGCCGACCCGACAGGCGGGAACGGTTGCGTTGGCGCAGTATGAAAAGTTGGCGGACTGTATCCGTGAGGTGCTGGGGCGGGCGATTGTGCAGGGCGGCACGACCTTGCGCAATTTTGTCAATGAATCGGGCAAACCGGGCTATTTTAAGCAGCAGTTAAAAGTTTACGGACGCGCCAAGTTGCCTTGCGTGGTCTGCGCCCAACCTTTGGCGGAGGTGCGCATTGCCAACCGCGCCACGGTATTTTGCCAAAATTGCCAACACTAAAGCACACTTTTTCCAGACAAAGGCAACGTAAATCTATATGATATGTCGCTTTTTAATGACCCCTTTTTTAATAACCTATAGGTTTTATCATGCAAATTGCTGACAATATGGCTGTTTCCATCCACTACACGCTGACCAATGAGGAAGGCGAGGTCATTGACAGTTCAGTAGGCGGGGAGCCGTTAGTGTATTTACACGGCGGTGGCAATATCATTTCTGGCCTGGAGCAAGCTCTACACGGCAAAGAAGTCGGCGAAGCGTTCAATGTCCGTATTGAGGCCGAAAATGCCTATGGTGAGTTTATGGATGACCGCGTCCAAGTCATTCCCCGCGCTATGTTTGAAGGCATTGACGAGATTGAAGTCGGGATGCAGTTTCACGCCGATGTCAGCGCCGGCCCTGGAGTAGTGACCGTGGTCAACATTGAAGGCGATGACATCACCGTGGACGGCAACCATCCGCTGGCGGGCATGGCGTTGATTTTTGATGTTGAAGTATTGGAAGTGCGTCCTGCCAGCCGCGAAGAATTGGCGCATGGGCATATCCACGGCGCAGGTTGCGACCATTAATTAGGTTTTTTGTTGCCGGATGGGTGGAGCCGTGGCGAAACCCATCACAAATTTATGGCCGACTTCATCTTGCCCTTAATGCGAAGCGGTATTTATGGCGCAAAGCAAATCACAGTCGATTCCGATAACGGTGGCAAATTGGTCTGGAGCCAGCCAGCGTTCAGCCGGATATTGTCCTCCCTCTTTCGAGTATAAAGACAGGCACTATCAATGTTACCGTTGCCGTCGCCCTTCTGTCTTTTCTGCAACCGCACAGCGTGAAGCATTTGAGGTTCGGAAAGTATATATTTGGCAACAGCGGATACTCTGTGAAGAGTGTTTTGTAATCCGCCGAAAGCTTGAACACGAAGTCAAAGAATTTAATAGGCGGTGGTGTACTGAGCAGTCCTTACTCAAAAAGGATCTGGAAGCGCTAAAACATTGGTCTTATCTGCTGGAAGAGTTGCCATACTACGGCATTCGCCGAAATACAGCTCAGCTTACAATGTTAAAGCGATTGATTACAGATTCGGTTTAACATATTTCACCCCTCCCATTCAGTACACAGTCAGCACCCTACAACCCCAACGGGTTATCAGGGTCAACCCCCTTCATAAACGGCAGCCGCCGGTCTTGGTCGGTGAGCTGGTAGATTTTCCCCAGCCAATTATTGAACACGGCCTTGGCAGTGTCGCGCCAGGTGTTGTCCAGATGCTCCAAGACTAACTGTTCGGGGAAAGCTTCCAGCTTTTGCGGGGTTTGCCGGACGGCGCGGACGTGTTGTTCGTAGCCGCTAAAAACCGCTTGCGCCTCTTCGTTAAAATAATTTTCTGGAAACGGCGGATAGTCGTCAATTTCGGCGCGGTAAAAGCGCATGACTTCGCGCTTGTATTCTTTCAGCAGGCTAATGTCATCGTATTCAGGATGCCCCTGAAAGAAAACGATACGGAAGCCGTCTTCACTGACCGCCAGATGCACCCCTGCGCTGGCGCTGGCGGCCAATATCTTTAGCCCGTGCCGTTCCATGTCGCTTTGGAATATTTCGTTATAACGCGAATGTGGCACGTCAAAACGGGTGTTGATTTCGGCGACTAAGGGATGGCTACGGTCAAGGACTTTATGCGGGAACACGCCCCAGCGTTTGGCGGGTAAGCGGGTTCGGGCGATGCCGTAGCGGTATTGGATGACGGCATGGGTCGCCAAGCATGAGCATAGCACCGAGGCGACATTTTCCCGCGCCCATGAAAAGACTTCGGTTAAGGGTTGCCAAAATTCTTCTTCCGGCAAGCTTTCACGGGTGACATTGGCACCGCTGATAATCAGCGCATCTAAGCCATCGTTGCGAATTTTGGCGAACGATTCATAATATTTGTCGATATGCGCCTGGGCTTCGGGGCTACGCGTGAGGCCTTCGATGGTGAACGGGTGGATGTGGAACTGCACAATCTGGTTACATGCCCCCACCAACCGGAAAAACTGCCGCTCCGTCGCTTCTAAGGCGGCATCGGGCATCATATTGAGCAAGCCAATGTGCATTTCGCGGATGTCTTGGTGTTGGGCGCGTTCAGCATCAACGATTTCTTCGCCTTCTTCGCGCAGCCGTTGGAACGTGGGTAAGTCAGTGTGTGCAACTAGGGGCATGTAAGCGGTACTCGTTATTCATTATTGCTGTCTGGCAATGGCATCGGCAACCAGCCGGATAAAATCGTCTTCGGTTTTGACGGTGGCGATTTCATTGGCATCCACGGTATAGCCGTATTGTGCCGCTATGGCTTCATAGCGCGGCAATCTGGATTTGAACAGTTCAGGGAACACCCAGGAGACAAATTCATCCGGCGGTATCTCATTGGAACTACGGTAGCTTTTTAAGGCCATAAATTCCGCCAGTTTTTCGTCCAAGAACGCTTCGCGGTAGTAGAGCGGTTTCGGGTCGGACTTGGCGCGTTCAATAATGGTCTGCTCAAGGCTGGCGGGGATTTTGATGTAGATTATCAAGGTATGTTGCGCCAAGGTTTCCAATACGGCGGGGCTGTCCAGCTCGCACACGCTGCCACCGGCATCGTTGATAAAATGTCGGTAGCCGTAAATGTCTTCGGCTTTGTGGATAAATTCCGGCACATCGTTCATGGCGGCGATTTCCGCCTGATGGTGCAGTTTTTGGCGGCGTTTGAATTCGGCCAAGGATAAGCCACCTAGGTCAGGGTTGCCGAGTTTGCCCAAAAAACTGGACACCGCCGCCAGATTGTCCACGGTGATTTTGCTGCTCATGTAGATGGAGTCAGAGCGCAGCAAATCGCGCAAAAACGGCACGCTCATGGCGTGGCGCTTGATGTTGTCAAGTATCGGCTCTTCCAAATATTTGGTGCCGATCCGGTAATCACCGGAATAATGGAACCATTTGGTTTTGGGCAATTTATTGGCTAGCGTGGTTTTGCCGGCGCCGGACATCGCCAATAAGGTGATGCTCTTCGATTGCCAGTCCAAAAATTCCTGTGGCAGCATTTTCATTTGATCGTTTCCCCATTAATCCAAATAGTCTTCAATGTCCATGTCTTCGGGATTGGGCTTGTGCATGTCAGTGTCCGAGTAGCCCAAGTCATCGGTTTCAATATCGTCGAACGGGGCGCTCCAGTCTTCGGGGTCTTCGATGTAGTCAAAGGTTGAGTTATACCAGCTATCATGATCATATTCGCCTATATCGCCGTTAAGATATTGTACTGTAATGGAGTCGTCATTCTCTTCTATATTGACGACCTTAAAGGAAAGGTTGTTTTCTAAGTCTTTGTACCAACTGCCAATAATGGGATCTGCTACGGTAGTCATGTCTATTGCCTCAGGGTATTTTAAGTGGCTGCCGCCCACAAAAAGAGGCGGCAATGGCAATATTATGAGTATGGCTTAAGAAAATACCAATATATTTTCTTCAATTATGGCAAGAGCGCACCACGATGGCTCAAATGAGTGGGCAGAAAAAATGAAAAAGGCGCTTTTATCCGCCCCGTTTAAGGGTTTTGTAAGCGCCCAAGCCCCTTGTATTAAACATTTTTAAACCTATATTGTCTATCAGGCCTGTATAATTTTTTGACAACTACTGGGACTGTATTCCATGAAATCACGATTGTTATTATTAGCCATGCTGCCCTTGTATTTGGGGTTGTCGTCCGCCAGCTATTGCGCGTTGCCGCTGTATGCCGACGGTCAGGCATTGCCCTCGCTCGCCCCTATGCTCGAGCGCAGTATGCCGGCGGTGGTGAATATTTCCACCTCGACTAACATTGAGGTCAGCCAAAACCCCTTGCTGCAAGACCCGTTTTTTAGGCATTTTTATAACTTGCCCAACCAACCGCGCCGCCAGCAAGAGCAAAAAAATAGCTTGGGGTCGGGGGTGATTATCGACAGCGGCCACGGCTTAGTGCTGACCAATAACCATGTTATTGATAAGGCGGACAAGATCACCGTGACCTTAAACGATGGCCGCCAGCTTAACGCTGAATTGGTCGGCACTGACCCCGAAGCGGACGTGGCGATTATCCGCATTCCCGCCGATCATCTGACACAACTGCCGATTGCCGATTCCAGCGGCCTTAGGGTAGGTGATTTTGTCGTGGCTATCGGCAACCCGTTCGGCTTAGGGCAAACGGTAACGTCGGGTATTATCAGCGCCTTGGGGCGTTCCGGCTTGGGTATTGAAGGCTATGAAGATTTTATCCAGACCGACGCGTCTATTAACCCTGGCAATTCCGGCGGCGCGTTGGTTAACTTGCGCGGCGAGTTTGTCGGGATGAACACCGCCATTTTGGCTCCTAATGGCGGCAATGTCGGTATCGGCTTCGCCATCCCCGCCAATATGGTCATGTCCATTAAAGAATCGCTGGTCAAACATGGCGAAGTGCGGCGCGGATTGCTGGGCGCGATCACCCAAGATTTGACCCCGGAATTGGTCAATGCCTTCAATTTGGAAAACAAACACGGCGCGGTGATTAGCCGTATCGAAAGCGGTTCGCCCGCCGAAAAAGCCGGGTTGGAACCGGGTGACATCATTGTCGCTGCCAATAGCCACCCCGTTAAGGGTAGCCACGATATCCGCAATATCATCGGCTTGCTGCAAATCGGTGAGAATGTCACCATTGATTATTATCATGGCAATGACAAAAAACAAACCACCGCCACCATCGGCAAACCCGAACGTCCGCAGCTGGCGGGCGATAAATTGCACCGGAAATTGCGCGGCACGGTGTTAAGTTCCACCGACAAAAACCAAATTGAAGGGGTGTTGATTGAAAAAATCGACCAATCTTCGGAAATATGGCGCATAGGCTTGCGTCCAGGTGACGTGATTGTCTCGGCCAACCGTTACCGAAT
>JACXTQ010000262.1 GCA_016919605.1 Methylovulum sp. | reverse complement strand
CCTGACCACTTTTTTTATCATGGGCTTTGGCTATTACCTTGCCGCCACCAGCCTAAAACAACCGATATGGAACCTACCCTTGGCTTGGGGCGGCTTTTGGCTGGCCTTAGTTGGTGTGGTGCTGGCCGCCATCCCTTTGCTGACCGGCAAAGCATCGGTGCTGTACACATTTTACCCGCCGATTGTCGCCCATGCCGCCTTTTATATCGGCGCAACCTTATTGGTGGTCGGTTCCTGGGTATGGTGCATCATCATGCTGGTGATGTTTAGCCAATGGAAAAAAGCCAATCCTGGCCAAACCGTACCCTTAGCCATGTTCGCCACCGCCGCCAATGCCATGCTCTGGTTATGGGCTAGCGCAGGAGTGGCCTTAGAGGTGCTGTTCCAGCTAATCCCGCTATCCCTAGGCTGGGTTGACACCATAGACCCTGGTCTTGCCAGGACGTTGTTTGCTTGGACGCTGCACCCCATCGTCTATTTTTGGCTGATCCCTGCCTATACCGCGTTTTATGTGTTTGTACCTAAACAAGCGGGCGGGTATTTGTTCAGTGACGAAATGGCGCGGATTGCTTTTATCGTCCTGGCTGTGTTTGCCTTACCGATAGGGTTCCACCATCTGTACATGGATCCTGAACAGGCTAAGGGCTGGAAACTGCTGCATGGCGTCGGCACGTTTGTGGTGGCGTTACCGACCTTAGTCACAGGCTTTACCGTGATCGCCTCATTAGAAATTGCCGGACGCTTGCGTGGCGGCAAAGGCTTATTCGGTTGGATAGGCACATTGCCGTGGACTAACACGATGGTGCTGTCAGTGATCCTGGCGTTATTGATGCTCATTTTTGGCGGCTTCGGCGGCATCGTCAATGCCAGCTATGCCATGAATGCGATGATCCACAACACCGCTTGGGTACCAGGCCATTTCCACTTGATTTTTGGCGGCACCACCATCATCATGTATTTTGCCATCGCCTACTACCTATGGCCGATGCTAACCGGAAAGGCACTGTTTTCCAATGCGATGGCGGTGACACAATTATGGTTATGGTTTATCGGCATGGTCATTCTGACCACCCCGTGGCATATTTTAGGGCTATTAGGGCAACCGCGCCGTATCTCCAGCGTAGTTTACAATAACCTACTGACTTTGGCATGGAAACCCTACGAGCTGGCGATGATCTTTGGCGGCTTAATCCTGCTCGGTTCCGCCTGCCTATTTATCTACAATCTGGTCAAAACCCAATTAAGCCCTGTAGCGGAAACGTTTAGCCAAGAAATTGAGTTTGCCGAACCTAGCAAAGCCGTTGGGACACTGCCTGAATACCTGAATGACCTAACGCTTTGGAACAAAGTGATTGCCGTGTTAATGGCGATCAGCTTCGGCTACCCCATCTTACAGTTCTTCTTTATGGAAACCTTTGGCTCAAGCGCGTGGGGATATTAATCATGAAACCGCTATTATTAACGCTTACCTTGTTCGCACCTCTTGCTGTCCATGCCGAACCTGCATCTAAAGTGGCTTGGACTCCCGAAACCTTAGCCCAAGTCAAACAAGGCGACTTAAACAAAGGCAAAATATTGGCGGAAACCTGCCAAAGCTGTCACGGCTCCAAAGGCGAAGGCATTGCCGCCGAAAACCGTGACGGTGAGGTTCTGCCCGCTATTCCGGCTCTGGCAGGCCAAGTCGCCAACTATACCTATAAACAATTGCGTGATTATTTCAATGACAGCCGAAACAACAGTTCCATGAGCGGGATTGCCAAAGGCTTAAGCGAACAGGATGCCGCCGATTTGGCGGCATGGTTTGCCTCGTTGGCCTTACCGGAAAACAAAGCGGCTCGACCCCCTTCCGCGAAAGCAGAAACAATGGTTTCCCAAGGCGATGGCAAGCGCATCTTACCCCCCTGCTCTACCTGTCATGGTAGCCGTGGGCAGGGTGAGAAGATGGATATTCCGGCATTGGCGGGACAACAAGCCGATTATTTTGCTAACACCTTGTTAGCCTATAAAAACGGTGAGCGTCATAATGACATCTACAACCGTATGAGGTTGATTGCCCAACAATTGACCGAGACGGAAATTAAGGAACTGGCGGCTTATTATCAGTCGCTTAAATAGGTAAGCAAATTGTAGAGACGTTGCAGCGCAACGTCTTCTGCATTTCATGTCGTAGCCTAAATCTGATGATTTTCTGCCCGTTTTGACCTGTTGGATTTGAGGAAAGCCTAGAAACGTTGAGCTGACTGCCCACCCCCCCTAAATTTCAGGCAAAAAAAAGCCCGACCAGGTGGTCGGGCTTCGTTTTTGGGAGCTTGGCGATTCCCTACTTTCGCATGGCAAACTGCCACACTATCATCGGCGCTAAGCGGTTTCACTTCCGAGTTCGGGATGGGGTCGGGTGGTTCACGCTCGCTATGGTCACCAAGCAATTCGGTGCGCCGGGGGGCGTGCGCCGCCCCGGCCTGTTGCGGCGGGCACTCGCCCGCCGCCGGAAACCTGTAAAGTTTGTCTCACGCCCTCAAGCGGCGCCGGCCCGTGTCTCCACAAACCCATTGGGTGTTATAAGGTCAAGCCTCACGGGCAATTAGTACACGTTAGCTGCACGCGTTGCCGCGCTTCCACACCGTGCCTATCAACGTCGTAGTCTCCGACGGCCCTTCAGGGGACTTCAAGTCCCGGGGAGATCTCATCTTGGGAGGGGCTTCCCGCTTAGATGCTTTCAGCGGTTATCCTGTCCGCACGTAGCTACCCAGCAATGCCCTTGGCAGGACAACTGGAACACCAGCGGTGCGTCCACTCCGG
>JACXTQ010000261.1 GCA_016919605.1 Methylovulum sp. | reverse complement strand
TCATCCCGTTATCAAAGTCCGGGCAGTGGTACCGGTAACGGGAACATACAATGACGGCACGGTTTATTGTTTTCATCCCGTTATCAAAGTCCGGGCAGTGGTACCGGTAACGGGAACATACAATGACGGCACGGTTTATTGTTTTCATCCCGTTATCAAAGTCCGGGCAGTGGTACTGTACCCCTATAACCCCTTGTTTGGCAAGGCCCATTAGGGCTATTTTCGGCGCGGACTGCCTTATTTATCAGTAACCTTGAAAATAAATGTAAAAACACCCTGTTTTCCCTTATAAATCAACATACGGCGCGTGTTTTTAAGGATTTTCCGTAAGTGCCTGATTTGTTTGATAATACCCAAACAAGGCCAGTTTTGCCGCACCGCGCCGATAACGCCCAAGCTACGCGGCAATGCCAAGGCCGTTGGGGTGATCTTGCGAACCCCCCAGCAGTCAACACACACCACCCGCATCCCCTGTTGTGTTGGGGTTCGTACCTAACCCCAATTTTGCTATTTGGCAGGGGCTGTTTTTTGCTGGGCGGGTTGAGCGGGATTTTCTGCGGGCGGGTTAGCCGCAGTGGGTGTCGGTGACGTTTGCACGGGGGCTGGCGGCGCTGCCATTAAGTTAAGGATTTGTGCCTATAATTTCAACAAAATAGGATTGACCGTTCGCCTGTCCCCAGACCACCCTTGTGGTGGAGCTGGTCGAAGGGTGAACGGTTAATCCGGTCATGGTTCGACAGGCTCACCACGAACGGATTAACTTACTACGACCTTAACTCAATAGCGTTTTTTATATTATTGAAATTAAAGCCATATTCCTTAACTTAATGGCAGTGAGGGGCTGGCGGGGAAAACCTTTGTATGGCAAACACTAGGCTTATGGCGGCTAATAATGTGCCAATCATCCAGCGGGTTTGGTTTAGGTTTGCGCTGGCGATTTCGTTTTTGATGCTGGCAATGTCGGTTTTTAATTCCAGCTTTAGGTCGGCAATGTCGGTTTTTAGCTCTGTTTTTAGGTTGGCAATATCGGCTTTTGACGCATAGTTGGACTTGATGGCGGCGGTATCCGCCACCAGCGCGTGCAAATTATTGCTGATGGTGCGGACATCGGTTTCCAAATGGCCGACACGCCTTTCCAAGTCTGACATAGTGCCTCCGCCATCGCCGCCACCTTGGCGTTTGATTTCTGCGGCGATTTCTTCCTTCATCCGTGACAGATGAGGGTGTTCGCTGAGTAGTGAAGTTTGGGGTACGGAAGCGGGCGGCTCATCAGCCGTGTTTTCAGCCGCTTTATCCGACAAGTCGCTCATTGTTGCTCAAGCCGCGTTTTAAGCCATTCCCACATATCAGTGGGGCCGCGCCCATAGTAGGCGGACACCGGAACGATGATGGCCGACCCTACTGGCGAGGGCGTGCCTGGCGGTTGTCCGGTAACGCCTAAATGTTGGGACAATTCAGCGGAAGTGCCAGCAAATTTTATCAGCCAGCCACGATCAGATTGCAATTTATAACGATCCGCATCGGCGGCAATATTCCGCTCAACCGCTTCATTTAAGGGTGTGCTGTCGTTTGTTAAAGGAACTGCTATATAGATTGCCATAATGGCAAAACTCTACCATTTTAGAGTTAATAGGGCAATCATTGATAAATAGCCCGCAAGGCGATAGTCATGCACCGGACGATTGAAAGCCAAAGCGGTGCAAGACTACCGCCTCGCACCCTGCGCAGTGCGCCTTATTGCGTTCCAAAAAACCGCCGTTTGACCCGCTTAGACTATACCCAGAAGAGGTTATGGTAAATTATTTTTTAATTTTTTATGAAAAAGGTAATAGTTCATAGCCTTTTTATTTTTTTCTTGTTAGACTAAAAAACGCATTAGGCGAAACCATTGGCACTGTTTGCCATAGGCCCACGGCACACGCCGGGCCGGCCCTGTGGACGGGATAGGCTCGGCCAACTGGCCACCACTTCCACTTATTAATTAAGCTATTAGGCCTTAACCGCCGGTATTTTTATAGGGGGCTAGGGGGTGTTGCCGTTGGCCGATAGGGGGGATTTGGCAAGCCGTTAACGGGCGGCCTACGCGGTGCGGGCCGGCAAAAACACAGCTTAAAAAATAACTATAAGACTAGGTTGAGGGGGGGGGATAATGAGCAGTGAATTGCAGCATCGTGATTACCGTAAAGCCATCCATCTGGACGGTTGGGCGTATCTTGGCGGCAAGCTCTGTAAGATTACCGTCAAAAACATCTCCATTTCCGGGGCGTTTGCCGTGTTGGCCTCTGAAAGCTTAGGGAGCCGCCAGCGGGCGTTAAAAAGGTTGTCGTCAGTGAAAACAATGGATTTTTTCCTGCCCTCATTGGGGGTGTCCGGTATCGCCAACATCATCCGCGTGGCGATGACCGAAGAAGGGCAAATCGCTTTTGCAATGGCTTTTCAGGACTTGGCCCATCCGGTGGACAGGCCGTTTTTTAACCGTAAAAATTACCGAGCCGACATCGCCGTGCCCGGCAAGCTGTTGTTAAACGGCCATTATGTCGATTTTATGACCGTCAATGTATCGGTTGATGGCTTGATGGTGCGCTTAGCGCTGGCCTTTGACATTGAAATAGGGATGGCGCTGAAATTTAGGTTCCCCCACGCCAACCGCAAAGGGCTGGCGCGGGTGATGTGGACGCGGGACACTGACAACCATGAAACGCTCATCGGCCTACAGCTTATCCGCCGCGACCCGCTGGCGGCCAAGCCCGGCCAAACCGCGCGGCGGGCGGCTGTGGACAGCAACGTTCCGGCACGGCCTGAAGCCGTGGCCCAGCCCCCAGTGTTCAGGGGCATTAGCCTTGCCGCCTCCAAACAGGGCTTTTCCGAATACCAGCTGGCAAAACAGCCCGATGTCCATTTTGAACCGATTGACGAAAGCGCCAATACCCC
>JACXTQ010000260.1 GCA_016919605.1 Methylovulum sp. | reverse complement strand
GACATCATAACGGGGCTGATGTCGCCATCAGTTCAGTCGGTATAGATACCCGTACCTTGCAGGTAGGGCAGTTGTATGTGGCTATCAAGGGTGATCGTTTTAATGGCAATGAATTTGTCGGACTGGCCGAACAGGCTGGAGCTGTGGCCACTATTGTCCATGATGGCGCAATTACGGCCTTGCCCCATATTGTGGTGGCCAATAGCCGCTTGGCCTTGGCACAATTGGCGGGGGCTTGGCGGCGTAAATCCTCATGTCATGTGGTTGGCATTACCGGCAGCAATGGTAAGACCACGGTCAAGGAAATGACTGCCGCCGTTTTGGCGATGGCGGGCGAGACTTTATTTACCCAAGGCAATTTGAATAATGATATTGGTGTGCCGCTGACCTTGTTACGCATCAATGACGCACATCGTTTTGCGGTGATCGAAATGGGTGCCAACCATCTACGGGAAATCGCCTATACCAGCCACCATGCGCAAGCGGATGTGGTGGTATTAAACAATGCCGGAGCCGCCCATTTGGAAGGTTTTGGTGATTTGGACGGAGTAGCACGTGGTAAAGGCGAAATTATCGAAACGCTTAAAGCCGATGGTGTCGCCGTCCTTAACCGTGATGACGCTTATTTTGCCTACTGGCGAGACCTTGCGGACACTCGGAAAGTGTTGTCGTTTGGTTTGCAAGGGGCGGCCGATGTTAGTGCCCATGCAATTCGTAGTGAATTTTCCGGGCAAACTTTCCGCACCGTATTCCAGCTAAGTACCCCACAAGGTGAGGTGGAAGCGGTCTTAAACTTGGCAGGGCGGCATAATGTTCTCAACGCGTTGGCGGCCACCGCGGCTGGCTTGGCGTTAGGTTTAAATTTGACACAAATTGTTGGCGGCTTGGCGAACGTGCAACCGGTAAAAGGGCGTTTGCGGCCTTTACGTGGCTCTTTAGGTAATCGGATTATCGATGATACATATAACGCGAATGCGACTTCGCTGGCCGCAGGGTTGGAGGTGCTACAAGAAGATGGCGGTACGCCTTGGTTAGTATTGGGGGCGTTTGGTGAATTAGGCTCAGAAAGTGCCGCCCTGCACACGCAAATAGGTCAGCAAATTAAGGATAGCGGAGTAGTCAGGTTGTTGGCGACCGGCGAGGATGCCCGCTTTGCCGTGGCGCGTTTTGGTGCAGGTGCGGACTTTTTTGCCAATCAAGCGGATTTGATAACAGCTCTACAGCAGGAGCTCAAAGGCGATGAAACCATTTTAGTTAAGGGCTCGCGGGCGCAACACATGGAGCATGTGGTTGCCGCTTTGCTTGGGCAGTTTGGAAATTAGGCTAGGAATTAAGCAATGTTACTGTATCTGGCGGATTATTTGATGAGTGTCGATGGCGGTTTTCGGGTATTTCATTACCTGACTTTCCGTGCCATTTTAGGTGTGCTGACCTCATTGGTAATTTCATTGATCATTGGCCCTTGGATGATTAGACGTTTGCGCGGCAATAAAATAGGCCAAAGCATCCGCGAACTGGGGCCACAATCGCATTATGAAAAAGCAGGTACGCCCACCATGGGCGGCACCTTAATTTTGGTCGCTATCACTATCAGCACCTTGTTGTGGGCGGATTTGGGCAACCGTTATATTTGGGTCATCTTATTGGTGACGATAGGTTACGGTGTTATTGGGTTTATTGACGATTACCGTAAAGTCATCAAACGCAACAGTGATGGCTTATCGGCAAAAGCGAAATATCTGGGGCAATCGGTGATTGGCCTGACTGCGGCGGTGTTTTTATACAAAACCGCCGCCATCCCTGCCGAAACTCAATTTTTCATCCCGTTTTTTAAGGATGTGATGTTGGACATGGGGCCTATGTATATCATCCTTAGCTATTTTGTGATTGTCGGTACCAGCAACGCCGTCAATTTAACCGATGGTTTGGACGGTTTGGCGATTATGCCGACCGTGATGGTGGCCGCCGGTTTGGGTGTGTTCGCCTATTTGTCCGGTCATGCGACCTTTTCGCAATATTTGGCTATACCCTATTTGCCCAATTCAGGTGAGCTAATCGTGTTTTGTGCTGCTATTGTCGGTGCGGGATTGGGCTTTTTATGGTTCAACACTTATCCAGCGATGGTGTTTATGGGTGATGTCGGAGCCTTAGCGTTGGGCGGAGCTTTGGGTGTATTGGCGGTGCTGGTTCGGCAAGAAATCGTCTTGGTCATTATGGGCGGGGTTTTCGTCATGGAAACGCTCTCGGTCATCATTCAGGTCGCCTCCTTCAAAATGACCGGTAAGCGGGTATTCCGCATGGCGCCGATACATCATCATTTTGAGTTGAAAGGCTGGCCGGAGCCACGGGTTATCGTCCGTTTTTGGATTATCACGGTGATTTTGGTCTTAGTCGGTTTGGCAACCTTAAAGTTGAGATGACTATCGTGGACACACAGGCTATTACAGATTCATTAAACCGGCATTTTGCCCTAGATCCTCAAAGCGCTAAGGTTTTGGTGGTAGGACTGGGCAATACTGGCTTGTCGGTGGCGCGTTATTTACAAAAATTGGGTTATCGTTTCGCCATTATCGACAGTCGTGACCAACCGCCTTTGATCGCGGAGTTTTTGGAGCAAATGCCTGATACTCCCTTATTTACGGGAGGGTTTGATGATGCTGCATTTCAGGTGGCGACCCATTTGGTAGTTAGCCCCGGTTTATCGCTGAATGAAAAAGCGATCATGAAAGCCATTGCCAACGGTTCAAAAATTGTCAGTGACATTGATTTGTTCGCCTGTTCCGTAACCGCTCCGATCATCGCCATTACTGGCTCGAACGGTAAAAGCACGGTAACAACGATGGTTGGCGATATAACGAAAGCTGCCGGCAAACGGGTGGCTATAGGTGGTAATCTAGGTGTGCCCGCCTTGGATCTGTTGGAGCATGACGCTGATTTATATGTATTGGAGCTGTCCAGCTTTCAATTGGAACGTACCGCCGCCTTGAACGCGGCGGCAGCCACAGTATTGAACGTCAGTGCCGACCATCTTGACCGCCATGCCGATATGGCCGAATACGCCCAAGAAAAACAGCGGGTATTCCGTGGCATGGGGGCTATGGTCATCAATATGGATGATCCGGTGGTCGAGGCCATGCTTGATAAGGGGCGTGTGACCCATACCTTTTCGATCAAAACTTCAGCGGATTTTTATCT
The DNA here is from genome assembly GCA_016919605.1 of Methylovulum sp. Classification (GTDB taxonomy): domain Bacteria; phylum Pseudomonadota; class Gammaproteobacteria; order Methylococcales; family Methylomonadaceae; genus Methylovulum. The sequence goes on along the minus strand of JACXTQ010000260.1, from coordinate 20,102 downwards.
TGCCGTACAGGATGATGGCAACGAATATCTGATGCACCATAACGAACGTTTGCTCCCCTTGGCGCAATTGCCCTTGGAAGGCCGTCACAACGCAGCGAATGCTTTGGCTGCTCTCGCCTTGGGAGTATCGGTGGGTTTGGATAAACAGGCGATGTGCAACGCCTTGCGCACTTTTAAGGGGCTGGAGCATCGGATGCAGCGGGTCGCCGAGATTCGTGGGGTGACGTGGGTCAACGATTCCAAGGCCACCAATATTGGCGCCTGTGTCGCCGCTCTGCAAGGTTATGCGCGTAAGGTTATCCTGATTGCCGGCGGGCAAGCCAAAGGCGCGGACATGAACGAATTGACCCCGGCGATTAAGGCCAAAGCCAAGGGTGTGGTGCTGATGGGCAAAGATGCACCATTGATAGAAGAGGCTTTGCAAGGATCGTGTGTGCCGGTCTATTCGGCGGAAAACATCACCCAAGCCGTCCAGATTGCCGCTAGCTTGGCCAGTAGCGGTGACAGCGTGTTGTTGTCACCCGCCTGTGCCAGCTTAGACCAGTTCAAAAACTATGAGGACAGGGGCAATAAATTTACGAAAGCCGTATTGGCCTTGGTGCCATGAAAAAAGCAAGCAAAAACCCGCTGATCGACCCCTTCCATTATGATTCCATGTTGGTGGCGGTATGCGCTTGTTTGTTGCTGATAGGTTATGTGATGGTGACATCGTCCTCTTTGCATTTGGATGCCAAAGCCGCGACCGCCACCAATCCGCTGACTATTTGGGGCTATCCTCTTAAGCAGCTTATCCATATTTCCTTAGGCCTAATCATGGCGCGGTATATTATCATGATTCCGATGCGCAATTGGCAGAAAATCGCCCCTTGGTTGTTTATGGTTGGTTTGCTGTTATTGGTCGTGGTGTTGTTGCCGGGTATTGGGGTCAATGTCAACGGCAGTACCCGTTGGTTGCAATTGGCGGGGATCAGGATACAGGTGTCCGAGCTGGTCAAATTTGCCGCCGTGGTCTATATGGCTCGCTACATCAACCGTCATCAACAGGACATACGCAATTCGGCGTTTGGTTTGGTCAAACCACTGTTAGTCTTTTCGGTCGCCAGCCTATTGTTGTTGATGGAGCCGGATTTTGGTTCGGCAGTGGTGATCTTGATTATCGCTATGGGCATGATGTTTTTGGCTGGAGCTAGAGTGTTGCAGTTTGGTTTGCTGTTGGGTGGATTGACGGTAGCGGCCAGCTTGTTGGTTTATTTTGAGCCTTACCGGATGAAACGGGTCACCAGTTTCATGAATCCTTGGGAAGACCCGCGCAATACTGGTTTTCAGTTGATCCAAGCTTTAGTCTCCTTTGAGCGTGGCGAATTATGGGGTGTCGGCTTAGGTGGCGGTTTGCAAAAATTATTTTATCTGCCAGAAGCGCACACTGACTTTTTGTTTTCGGTGATTGCCGAAGAGTTGGGTTTATTGGGTGTAATGGCAGTCATCAGTTTATTTGCCTTGCTAGTGTGGCGGGCGTTTACGATAGCCGTAGCGGCGGAAAAAGCGGGGGAGCAGTTCTCGGCATTTGTCGCTTACGGTTTGGGAATTTGGTTTGGTTTTCAAGCTTTCGTCAATATGGGTGTCAATATGGGGATACTCCCTACCAAAGGACTGACTTTGCCACTGATGAGTTATGGTGGTGGCAGTATGATGATTATGTGTTGCGCGGTGGCTTTGCTATTTCGGGTTTACACTGAAGTAACCGAAATTAATGCTAGCACCTTGCCGGAGCCGCGCGTCAGAGCGAAGGCGCGGGCATGAAGCGAATTGTGATTATGGCAGGCGGTACCGGCGGCCATGTATTTCCGGCCTTGGCCGTGGCGCAATCGTTGCTTGAACAAGGTTGGCAGGTCACTTGGCTGGGTACGCAAAAAGGTTTGGAAAGCCGTGTCGTTCCTGAACACAGCATAGAGATAGATTGGTTGGCGGTGGCGGGAGTGCGCGGTAAAGGCCTACTATCAAAAGTTACGGCGTTGCTCAAACTGTGCAAGGCCTGTTTACAAGCGGCAAAAATATTACGCCAACGTAAACCCGATGTGGTGTTAGGTATGGGTGGGTTTGTGGCCGGCCCCGGCGGTTTGATGGCGCGATTATTGGGTATTCCCTTAGTTATCCATGAGCAAAACCGTGTGCCGGGAACAACTAACCGTCTATTGGCAAAAATGGCCAATCAAGTGTTGGAAGCGTTTCCGGGCAGTTTCCCTAACAAGGTGAAGGCTCAGTGTACAGGCAATCCCTTAAGGAAAGCGTTTGTGCAAGCACAGGTCAACAGGCAACCGATGCCGACCCCGCTCAATATTTTAGTAGTAGGTGGCAGTCTAGGGGCGCAGATATTGAATGAAGTTGTCCCCGAAGCGGCGGCTTTATTGCCGGACATAAAAATCAGGCACCAGACGGGTGCGGCTATGTGCGGGCAAGTCAGCGAACATTACCAAAAGCTGGGCATAGACGCGCAGGTAAGTGCTTTTATTGATGACATGGTCGCCGCCTACCAATGGGCAGATTTGGTGGTGTGCCGAGCGGGGGCGATGACGGTCAGCGAAGTCTCGGCCATGCGGATTCCGGCCATTTTTATCCCTTTACCTGGCGCGATTGATGATCATCAGACCGCCAATGCCCGTTATTTGACTGAAGCCCAAGCAGGATTGTTATTGATGCAAAAAGAATTGACCGCCGCGCATTTGGCGGAAAAAATCAGCGAAGCCCGCCAACAGTTACAGGCGATGGGTCTTGCCGCTTACCAATGCGCCCGTTTGGATGCGACTGATGTGGTGGCGGGCTTCTGTAGTGCGGAGGCGGGGCTATGAGTTTTCCGCAAATTCGCGCGATGGTGCAAGCGTTGGGTAATATCGAACGGGTACATTTTGTCGGTATCGGCGGTACGGGTATGAGCGGTATTGCCGAGGTGTTGTTTAATCTAGGCTACCAAGTCTCCGGTTCGGATATTAAGGACAGCACTGTCACCCAGCGTTTAGCAGGCTTAGGCGTTAAGATACTGATTGGTCATAATCGTGAAAATATCCTCGATACAGATGTGGTGGTGGTGTCCAGTGCTATAGACCGTAGTAACGCCGAGGTCGATGAAGCGTATCTGAACCGAATTCCGGTGATTCCTAGGGCGGAAATGCTTGCCGAGCTGATGCGTTTTCGTTTTGGTATCGCGGTTGCCGGTACCCACGGCAAAACTACGACCACCAGCCTGACGGCGAGCATTTTGGCGGAAGGCGGCTTAGACCCGACTTTCGTCATTGGTGGACGTTTGAACAGTGCTGGCAGTAACGCCAAGCTGGGTTTGGGGCAGTATTTGGTGGCGGAAGCGGATGAAAGTGACGCGTCATTTTTGTATTTGCAGCCGATGATTGCCATCGTCACCAATATTGACCAAGACCACATGGCGACGTACCAGAACAGTTACCAGCGGCTGAAAGAAACGTTTATAGAGTTTTTGCATCACCTGCCTTTTTATGGTTTGGCGGTGTTGTGTTTGGATGATGATGGTATTAGAGAAATCTTGCCGGATATTTCCAAACCCGTGCTGACCTATGGAGTTGATGAAGAAGCCGATGTTCGCGCCATTGACATCGAACAGGAGGGTATGCACACGCGCTTTACGGTGTTACGGCGCGGCGGTTATCCTGAGTTGGCCGTGACTTTGAATATGCCGGGTTGGCATAATATGCTGAATTCGCTGGCGGCAATTGCGGTCGCCACTAAGTTGCAAGTTGATGATCAGGCGATCATCAAAAGTTTGGGGGCTTTTAAGGGCGTGGGCAGACGTTTCCAAATCAACGGAGATATCCCGCTGCCTCCAGGCAAATTGACCTTGGTCGATGATTATGGGCATCACCCACGTGAAATTGCCGCCACTTTAGAAGCGTTGCGGCAAGCTTGGCCGACACGGCGCTCGATTGTGATTTTCCAGCCTCACCGTTATACCCGCACCCGTGATTTGTTTGAAGATTTTGTGCAAGTTTTATCCACTGTTGATGTGTTGATCTTGATGGAAGTCTACGCCGCCGGAGAAACGGCGATTCCTGGTGCTGACGGCAGGGCGTTAAGTCGGGCGATACGGGTGCGCGGCCAAGTTGATCCGGTGTTTGTTGAGCATTGGGAAGAATTGCCGTCAATTTTGACGGGTATCGTGAAAGCCGATGATGTCATTTTAACTATGGGAGCCGGTAATGTCGGGGCGATTGCCTTGCAACTGCCACAACTATTGGCCGCCGCTTTGGCGGACTGAGTGATGCAAGGACGTTTGTTAATTAATGAGCCATTGGCGAAATACACCAGTTGGCGGGTCGGTGGCAATGCTGACCGTTTGTACATCCCTCAGGATAAGGCTGATCTGATTGCTTTTATAAAGGGCTTGCCAGCGACCGAATCGGTATTTTGGATGGGACTGGGCAGCAATTTGTTAATCCGTGATGGGGGCATCCGAGGTACGGTAATTAACACCAAAAACCGTTTAAAAGAAATGTACTGCACCGCCGAGGGGTTTTTGTATGTCGAAGCGGGCGTACCGTGTGCCTTGGTGGCGCGTTTTTGTGCTGAACAAGGCTTGCTGGGCGCGGAATTTTTGGCAGGTATTCCAGGGACGATGGGCGGAGCTTTACGGATGAATGCTGGGGCGTTTGGCGGGGAAACTTGGCCTATTGTCCATCAGGTAGAAATGCTGGATCGTCAAGGCTATGTACAGGTGTGCGCCCCGCAAGATTTCAGTATCGCTTATCGTAGCGTTAAAGGGTTGAAGGGTCGGTGGTTTTTGTCGGCCTTGTTGACGTTGGAAGCGGGTGATACGGCCAGCAGCCAGCAAAAAATCAAAGCCTTGTTGGAACAACGGGCGAAGACCCAGCCGACTAACCAACCTAGTTGCGGCTCAGTGTTTATCAATCCGCCTGGCGATTATGCCGCACGTTTGATAGAACAAGCGGGTTTGAAAGGTTACACGCTGGGTGGGGCGCGGGTGTCGGAAAAACATGCCAATTTTATCGTCAATACCGATAATGCCTCAGCGGCGGATATAGAACAATTGATCGCAATGGTACAACGTACCGTTGCCAAACAGCAGGGTGTGCTTTTAAAGACGGAGGTTTGCATGGTAGGTGAAGAAAAAACAGTAATGGACATGCAGGCGCATCGCTATGGCAATCCTGAAAAATTTGGTCGAGTGGCGGTATTGATGGGTGGCTCGGCGGCGGAACGGGCGGTGTCGCTAAGAAGCGGCGCGGCGGTTTATGTGGCACTAAAAAGCGTCGGGGTCGATGCCGTGCCCATAGATGTTACTGCCAGCCCTATAGAGGCCTTGGCTGGTGTAAAAGTCGATAGGGTGTTTAACATCATTCATGGCCGTGGCGGTGAAGATGGGGTTTTGCAAGGGGTTTTAGAAGTGTTGGGTATCCCTTATACAGGCAGTGGCGTGTTGGCTTCCGCTTTGGCTATGGACAAGCTGCGCACCAAATTATGTTGGCAAGGCTATGGTTTGGTGACTCCCTTGTGGCAATTGCTGCAAAGCGAAGCGGACATTGAGGGCTGTATCGCCAAATTAGGTTTTCCGGTCATTGTCAAACCGGCGATGGAAGGTTCCAGTATTGGCATGAGCAAGGCTCATAACCGTGATGAATTAGTGGCGGCTTTCCAAATGGCCTCGGCGTTTAACTGTGATGTCTATGCCGAGCAGTGGGTGAGTGGGCAAGAATATACCGTGGCGATTTTAAATGGTGTGGCTTTGCCGGTCATCCGCTTGGAAACGCCGCACAGTTTTTATGATTACGAAGCCAAATACTACGCTAACACCACGCAATACCATTGCCCTTGCGGGTTGGATACTGCACAAGAGCAAGCCTTGCAACAGGTGGCGGTGACCGCCAATGCCGTGGTCGGAGGCAAAGGCTGGGCCAGAGTCGATGTGTTTATTGATGATAAGGGTCAATATCAACTGATAGAAATCAATACCGTGCCGGGGATGACCGACCACAGTCTTGTGCCGATGGCGGCCCGGCAAGCCGGAATGGATTTTGCCGAATTAGTTTGGCAGGTGTTGGAAACCAGTCTGGCGTAATGAGCAGAATTGGCGTAAAACTCTTTCTGATAGCGTTGTTGTTAGGTGCTGGAGGGCTGTGGTTAGGAACCCGTTATAGTGGCTTAAAGTGGTCACTAAAAACGGCCTCTTTGCCGATCAAATACGTCAGAACGGAAGGCGTTTTCCAATATTTAAGCAAGGATGACATCAAAACGGTTTTGGAACCGTTAGTGACCACGAGTTTTTTGGAAGCTAATATGCAGGCGATACACCTTGCCGTGGCGGCGTTGCCTTGGGTGGATGCCGTTGAGGTCAAACGCCTTTGGCCGGACACCATTGATATTAAGGTGACCGAAAAAAAAGCATACTTGCGTTGGGGTAAGGATAGCCTGATTACTGAACAAGGGGTTATTTTTACCCCTAAAAGCTTGGAGCGGCATCAGCATTTGATTGTCGTTACCGCCCCGCAAGCGCGGCGGCTGGAAGTGTTGGAAATTATGAAAGGCATTAAAACCGCCCTGGCTGATGAGTCCTTGGAATTGGCGGAATTTACCATTAACAATCGTTGGTCGTGGACTATTAAGCTGACTACAGGGCTGGAAATATTATTAGGACGCGAAGAGCAATTAAAGAAGTTACAACGGTTTTTAAAGACAATACCGCTGTTAGGTAAGCAACAAATCGAGGCGATGGCGGTGGTGGATTTGCGCTATCCTAACGGGTACGCAGTTTCCTGGAAGGCACAGACTCCCGCAATTGACTGGGAAAATATGTATGCCCCACAAGAGACAAGCGTTGCCGAGTAACAATGACATGAACGGGCACTAGAGTGAACAATGGCAAGAAAATCAGAACGTAATCTAATAGTTGGACTGGATATTGGCACGTCCAAAGTTGCCGCTATTGTCGGTGAGCTTAGTAGTGATGGCAGTATTGAAATTATCGGTATCGGTACGACCCCCTCGCGTGGCCTGAAAAAAGGCGTAGTGGTCAATCTGGAATCCACGGTGCAATCCATACAACGGGCGATTGAAGAAGCCGAACTGATGGCCGGATGCCAGATAAAATCGGTGTTTGCTGGCATTGCCGGTAGCCACATCAGAAGTCTGAACTCGCACGGCATTGTTGCCATTAAAGATAAGGAAGTCACTCAATACGATATTGACCGCGTAATCGACTCGGCGCGGGCGGTGGCGATTCCGGCGGATCAAAAAATCCTGCACATTTTGCCTCAGGAATTTGTGATTGACTTGCAGGACGGCATTAAAGAGCCTATCGGAATGTCCGGCATCCGCTTGGAAGCCAAGGTGCACATGGTCACCGGTAGCGTCAGTGCTTCTCAGAACATCGTCAAATGTATCCGCAAATGTGGCTTGGAAGTTGAGGACATTGTCTTGGAGCAACTGGCCTCCTGTAATTCAGTGCTGACGGAGGATGAAAAGGAATTGGGCGTATGCTTGATTGATATGGGCGGGGGCACGACTGACATCGCCATTTTTGTCGAAGGCGCGATCAAACATACAGCTGTGATACCGATAGCAGGGGATCAGGTCACTAATGATATTGCCGTAGCGTTGCGTACCCCGACCGTCAATGCCGAAGAAATCAAACGCAAGTACGCTTGCGCCTTAACGCAATTGGCAAGTGTGGACGGGGTGATTGAAGTGCCGAGCATCGGCGACCGCGCGCCCCGCAAAATTTCCACGCAAAACTTAGCGGAAATTATCGAACCACGTTATGAAGAACTGATGTTATTGGTGCAGGCGGAAATCCGCCGTAGCGGCAACGAAGAATCCATTGCCGCCGGTATCGTCCTGACTGGCGGCAGCGCCAAGGTTAAGGGGCTGATTGAGTTGGCGGAGGAGATTTTTCATATGCCCGTGCGCATGGGAGGGCCGGAAAATGTGACGGGGTTATCAGAAGTGATTAAAAACCCCATCTATTCTACCGGGGTGGGCTTGCTAATGTATGGCAAAGAGCATCAGAATATAGTCAGAAGCGCTGATTCGGAGCAGGATGGGTGGTTTGCAAAAATGAAGAGTTGGTTTCAGGGCAATTTTTAAAGAATAACTTTGTAAATTTTTTGTTTAAGGGGTCGTGTTGTGAAATATGAATTAGTCGATATGTATAATGAGACTGCCATCATCAAAGTTATTGGTGTCGGTGGGGGGGGGGGTAATGCCGTCAACCACATGGTCGGTTGCCACATTGAAGGCGTGGAGTTTATTTGCGCCAATACCGATGCGCAAGCGTTGCGGAAATTAAATGTCGGCACGATTATCCAATTGGGTGTCGAATTGACCAAAGGCTTGGGTGCAGGGACCAATCCTGAAATCGGCAAACATGCCGCGCAAGAAAATAAAGACCGCATCAAAGAAGTGTTGCAAGGTGCTGACATGGTGTTTTTGACCGCCGGCATGGGTGGTGGTACCGGTACGGGGGCAATTCCGGTGATTGCCGAAATCGCCCGTGATATGGGCATTTTGACCGTTGCCGTGGTCACCAAACCGTTCTTGTTTGAAGGCAAAAAGAAGCAGGCCGTTGCCGAGCAAGGCATTTTGGAGTTGGAAAAGTATGTTGATTCGTTAATTACTATCCCTAACCAAAAACTGTTGCCGGTATTGGGTGGCAACGTCTCCTTATTGACCGCCTTTAAAGCCGCCAATGATGTGTTATTGGATGCGGTGCAAGGTATCACCGAGCTGATTGTGCATCCTGGCATGATCAACGTTGACTTTGCTGACGTGCGCACGGTCATGTCCGGCATGGGTGCGGCGATTATGGGCAGTGGTTCCGCGTCCGGCGAACACCGTGCGCGTGAAGCGGCGGAACGGGCGATTGCCTGCCCGTTGTTGGAAGACATCAACTTGCAAGGTGCGCGGGGCATTTTGGTCAACATTTCCGCCTCCGACATGGGCATTGCCGAATTTGACGAAGTGGGCAACATCGTCCACGAGTTTGCTTCCGAAGATGCCATCATTAAAATCGGCACGGCGATTGACGCATCCTTAGGCGATGAGCTGAAAGTGACCGTGGTCGCCACCGGCATGGGGCAAACCGCTGCAATGGTGGCCAGCAAAACTAATGTCAAACAGCTGCATAAAAGCACCAACCCTTACGATGACCTTGACAAACCTACCGTCATGCGTAATAAATCGGAGAATAAATCCGAAGGCCGTGAGGCCCGCGAAACTCGTTTTGGTGCCCAACCGGCCAAAAAGGAAACTGACCTTGATTATTTGGACATCCCCGCGTTTTTAAGACGGCAAGCGGACTAAATCGCCCTGTTGTTCCCCGCTACACTAGCAGGATGGGGTTTTAACCCCGTCCTTCACTTCTTTAGATAGTCAAAAATGTTTTGGCTGTCAGAAAAAGGCTGTACCTAAAGTTAGGCTAAAGCCATAAGCAAAAAAATCTCAAGACACCGATTTATTGCTGATAGATAGTTGATAGCCCAATACAATAAGCCAATGGGGTAAACGCTACAACGACACCCTTGAAAGCTGCATGGCGATATTGCAGGCAAAATTAAAGCACATAGTTTTTGCAATACTATGTGCCATCCTTTTTCTGTCTCACCATTAGCGGTGGCAAAAGCTACCGTAATTCCTTACAATATAACTATTTTCCTCCTCCCTTTCAGCCAGTCCATAGGTGCAAGTCTTGCCGCTTAGCCGGTTTTTTGCGCTGATAGTGGGCTTTCAGACTCAAAAATTATGGAACACAACACGTTTATACTTGGAATCCCTGACTTTACTTACGCTGACCTTTACGATGCCAATCGCCTGCAAGACTTGGCCGAGGTGTTTGATGCGTCTGTGCAACGCCATGATGCGCAGTTGTTCGGGCAGTTTGCCGCTTATCGCCAAGCACAGGGCGAAGGATTTGCTCCTGAGGCGGTGTCTGAACTGCTGGTTAATATGGCTCCTTATGTCGGCCAGTTTGTAGCTAAACTATTCAATGTGTCCGTGCAACATGATGAACAACGGGCAACGATTGCCGATGAAATTGAGACTATCTTCACCTATAAGAATGAAGTGGTCGAGAAACTGGGCGTGTATTTTAAAGGCCAAAGCCTTGATGGTTGGGATATCGCCGCCCTTAACGCTCAACTGGAATGCCTGACTCAAGCGGGCTTTCCCGAAGCGGCGGCGGACACTGATCCCGAACATCGGGTGGCACGGGTCGGGGCGGTTATAGGCAGCCTGTCGGCGCATTATAAGGCTGTTGCCAAAGGTAAGGACAGCACTTATGAAAATGCTGATCTGGTAGTGCAAAGCTTGCGCGAAAGGCTGGCGGCAAATACGCAAGCTGCCGCTTTGTTTGCCGATAGTTTGGCGCAAACCGAGGCCGCCGAGTTTGTTGCTGGATTGATGGAGTGTGTACAACGCTGGAGTTTTGTCGCTTCCCATAAAAGTGACATCGCCGAGCATTGGTTGAGCTTTAAGTTTCCTGAAAAACGTGATTTTGATGATTTGGTCGCCCATGCTACGGTTGATAAGGGTGAGTTTAGCGCGTGGATGGGCGAACATCGCCGCCGCCGTGACGGCTTTAAGCTGACTGACCCGCGCTTTGGGCAACGGCAGGTGCTGTCGGAAGTCAACCATTGTATTTATTGCCATGAGCGTGATACCGATTCTTGCTCGAAAGGGATGCGCAATAAGAAAACCAACACCTATAAGGTTGATCCCTTGGGCGAGACAACCACGGGTTGCCCGTTGGATGAGAAAATTTCCGAGATGCACTTGGTCAAACGCCGTGGTGACAATATCGGCGCGTTAGCGATCATCATTGTTGACAATCCTATGTGTCCAGGTACAGGGCATCGGATTTGTAACGAGTGTATGAAGGGGTGTATTTACCAAAAAACTGATCCGGTCAATATTCCGCAAATCGAAACCAATGTCCTGACCGATGTATTGTTCATGCCTTATGGTTTTGAAATTTACAGCTTTTTGACGCGCTGGAATCCCTTAAACGTTAAGCGTCCGTACATGTTGCCGTACAATGGCAAAAATGCGCTGGTGGTGGGTTTGGGGCCGGCAGGTTACACCATGAGCCATTATTTGCTCAACGAAGGCTTTGCCGTGGTGGGTATTGATGGCCTGAAATTGGAGCCATTGCCGGTGGCATTGACCGGCGATGCCGATAATCTGCCAATCCCGATTGCCGATTTTAAAGAACTTTATGAGGATTTGGACAAGCGTATCTTGGCGGGTTTCGGTGGTGTCGCCGAGTATGGCATTACCGTGCGCTGGGATAAGAATTTCCTGAAAGTCATTTACCTGACCTTGCAACGCCGCGCTGCGTTCCGCAGTTATGGCGGTGTTCGTTTTGGCGGCACGTTGACGATTGAAGATGCGTGGGGCTTAGGGTTTGACCATATCTGTATCGCCTCCGGCGCGGGTCAGCCAACCATTATTGATTTGAAAAACAATCTGATGCGAGGTATCCGCAAGGCTTCTGATTTCCTGATGGCCTTGCAATTGACCGGAGCGGCCAAGGCATCGTCTTTAGCCAATCTGCAAGTGCGGTTGCCGGCGGGGGTTATTGGGGGTGGCTTGACGGCAATTGACACCTCAACTGAGTTGATGGCGTATTATCCGGTTCAGGTTGAAAAAATCTTAACCCGCTATGAAACTTTGGCGGCGGTTTACGGTGAAGAGACAGTACGCCGCCGTTATGACAAAGAAGAAACGCTGATATTGGATGAGTTTTTGGCACATGGCCAAGCCATTAAGACCGAACGCGAACGAGCGGCAGCGGTAGGTGAGTTGCCTAACTTCCAACCATTGGTGGAAAGCTGGGGCGGAGTAACATTGTTTTACCGTAAGGGTATGAAGGATGCGCCTGCGTATCGGCAAAATCATGAAGAAATTGCCGAGGCCTTGGAAGAGGGTATCGCCTTGGCTGAAGGCATGAGTCCATTAAGTGCGCAAGCCGATGAATTTGGGCATTTGAATGCGGTCGAGTTTGACAAGTTGATGCTAGAAAATGGCCGTTGGCAAAGTTCAGGACAACAACTGACCGTGCCGTTGCGTAGCTTGTATATTGCGGCGGGCACATCGCCGAACACCATTTACCAAAGCGAATACCCCGACACCTTTGTGATGGACAAGTGGTTTTTCCAACGCTATGAACCGCAATGGCATGAGGGTGGCGAAGTCGAATTGGTCGCCATGCACGACACTACCGCGCCTAAGCTGGGCAAACCTGCACCGCTGACTTCTTACCAAAAAGACGGCAAGTTCATCAGCTTTTATGGCGATAACCACCCTGTTTATGCCGGTAACGTGGTAAAAGCGATGGCGAGTGCGAAAAATGGTTATCCCTACGTTGCCAAACTGTTCGCTAAGGAATTGGCGCAGCTAGACCCCGCGCAGCAAGCAGTGCGTGAGGCGGCGTTAACGAAGCTGTTCGCCCGTTTGGACGATGCCTTTAAAGCCACGATTGTCGCCATTAACCGTCTGACCCCGACCATCATCGAGGTGATTGTCAAAGCCCCGTTGGCGGCGGAAAAATTCCACCCAGGCCAATTCTACCGTGTCCAAAATTACGAGGCCTACGCGCCCGTTGTCGAAGGTACGGTGCTGGCCGCCGAAGGTTTGGCATTGACCGGTGCTGAAGTGGACAAAGAAAAAGGCACTATTTCCTTAATCGCGTTGGAAATGGGGTCTTCATCGCGGTTGTGCGCACATTGGAAAATCGGCGACCCGTTGGTTATCATGGGCGTGACAGGTACGCCCACCGATATACCGACAGGGCAAACCGTGTTGTTGCTGGGTGGCGGTTTGGGCAATGCGGTGCTGTTCTCCATCGGCAAAGCCTTACGCGCCGCTGGCAACCGCGTCATTTATTTTGCCGGTTATAAATTCGCCCATGACCGTTTCAAAGTTGAGGATGTCGAAGCCGCCGCCGACCTGATTATCTGGTCGGTCGATAAAGGCGAGGGTGTACAAGCGATACAGCCTAGCCGTCCACAAGACAAGTCATTTGTCGGCAATATCCTCGAAAGCATTTTGGCTTACGCCACAGGTTAGCTGGGCGAGCAACCGATTGCCCTGGCGGATGTCGATCATCTGGTGGTCATCGGTTCCGATCGCATGATGTCGGCGGTGAAAGAAGCCCGTTACAATGTCCTGAAACCGTATTTAGGCAAGGTGCAACACGCAATAGGCTCGATCAACTCGCCGATGCAGTGCATGATGAAGGGCATTTGTGCGCAATGTCTATGTAAGCATGTCGATGCCGAATCGGGTAAGGAATATTTCGTGTATTCTTGCTATAACCAAGACCAAGATTTGGACAAGGTTGATTTCCCGCATCTTAACGCCCGTTTACGGCAAAACAGCGTGCAGGAGAAATTGTCTAACCTTTGGCTGGATTATTTGTTGCTGAAGCAACAGGCGTAGAGGCTAAGCAGATAGGGTGAAAAGAGGCGTGGCAAGGTTGCTTGTTACGCCTTTTTTTATGGACGGATACAATTTAAGGCCTTGGACATGCGTATAATAATTGAAAATTTTGGCCCGATTAAGCATTTTGAGTTTGATACCGAAAAGGATCTGTTCTTGATTTTTGGTAAGAACAGTGTCGGGAAGTCTTATGCCATTTCTTTGGTGTATTTGTTGTTGAAGGGGCTTAAGGGTTTTTTTATGCTGCAAGCATTTGAGCCTGGATATTTCGATAGAAAAGTAAAAACATATTTAACACATGGGATTGCAGACCATGTTAATGCCGATCTGGTTGATGGGCTTAATAATGTTTTTGTTGGCGGCTTAAATAGATCATTAACAAATAGTTTCGGTCAGATAGCTAACCTACAAAACCAATTGATTGATGATAGGCTTAAAATAACCTTGGAGCTTCCTAAGTTAGGGGTGACTCTGATGATGGGGCTAAAGACAGGTGCGGTTCCCGTAGCAATCGAAATTGGCAGATGTCAATTTCAACCACAGCTTGTTTATCGTATCAACGAGGAGTTGGCGATTGAGCATAAAGGGCACTATTATCCTATATTTTGGGGGATTTTTTGTGATTTTTGCGACGAACTGGCAACAACAGTTGGCGATGTGTATTACTTGCCCGCCTCCCGTTCGGGCTTATACCAAGGGTTGGCGGCTTTTGCGCCCATTATCGCAGAGCTTTCAAAATCCAGAGCCTTTATTTCAAAGCCAATTAATTTACCCGCCATTTCCGAACCCGTGGCAGATTATTTTTTACGTTTGTCTGAAATAGACAGCCAAAAACAAAGCGGACTTGATGAGTATATCGATACCATCGAAAACACTATTTTGCAGGGCAAGGTGGAGTTTAACGATGATAGCAAACGCTTGGCTTTTAGGCCTAATGGTCTTCCGCTTAAGTTGGATTTATTGTCGGTTTCCTCTATGGTGTCGGAAATCGCCCCCATTGTTTCTTACCTGAAACACATTGTGCCTAATATAGACACATCCAGCAATAAGGCAAAGCCCTTGTTGTTCATCGAAGAACCCGAAGCCCATTTGCACCCGGAGACCCAGGTCAAGCTTATGGCGGTGTTCGCCCAATTGGTCAATGACGGTAAGATCAAGCTAGTGATGACTTCCCATAGCAATTATATTTTTAATAAGGCCAGTAATTTAGTAATGGATGGTAAAATTCCCCTCGATAAATTTGAGGCGATTTTATTTAGGATGACCGAGACAGGCAGTGTGGCCGAAAAAATGCCGACAGATGCTTATGGCATAGACGATGATAATTTTATAGATACCGCCGAAAGCCTTTATGAAGAAAAGTTAGCTATTATCAATAAGATGAATGGCTAATCATGTTTGACAAAATCATTAATGAACTGTCCTTGTTTGCCACACTATGTGGCAGTTGTTCTGAAAATAATGCCGTTGTTGAATTTGCTGATGCCCTCAAGTTAAACGGCGAATTAAATGATGAACGCGTTTTGATTTTAAAGCCCGATGCTTTTTACAGTTCAAAGCGGATGTCAGATCCGCCACCTTCCCCAGATTGTCTGGTTTTGGTCAAATGTTTGGCAGAAGACCATTATGATCTGTATTTGGTGGAATTAAAGGATGTCGATGCTACCAAACAACTGCAATATAGGGTGATTGCCGCCAAGTTTCAGACAATGGCCGAGCGGTTTTTTGTGGAGTTCGCCACTATTTTTGATGCAATTAATTATGGGGCGATCAAATTTTACTTGGTGACAACGTATCCCAAAGGTGGCGGCTCACTTTCGGAAGAGGACTACCGTAAGAAAATAAAAGGTAGTCATTTGGACATTTATGCCAGTGTAAAACCGTTACTGTTGTTCGGTAAAGCTGTGCTAATAGAGCCAAAACCTTCGCCATTGATATTATCGGCCTGTTGATTTGGGTTGATGAGATACATGTCTGTTTCCCCGTAGTTAGGACTTGATAATGGATGTCGTGCAAAAAAAGAACGCGCTGATTGTGCCGCAAACCTTGGAAAATGATTTTGGTAAGGGTATGGGGCGGTTTGCCCATGGCGTGGTGGGTGATGCCGGTGATCCATGTTTTTTTTCCCACATGCGCAAGGGCAAGAGCGTCCTTAATAAAGAACTGCAAGCGGTGCAATTGACTAAGCCACCGGTAAAACTGGCGGGTAAATGGTTGTATATGGGTGGGCTTTATAGCCATTTTGGGCATTGTCTGGCCGAATGTATCCACCGCTTATGGGCTTGGCAGCTTTATCGGCATGAGTGCTGCGGGGTGTTGTTTGCACCGAAACTAAAGCGTTATCAAAAAACCTACCGTCTGCCTGACTATATCAAAGACATTTTTAGCGTGTTTGGGCTGGAAGAGGCCAATATTCGCTATATTTACGAGTTGACGGAAGTGGACGAGCTAATTATTCCAGAACCGGGTTCGCAGCTTGGGGCGGCGGCCTCAGGGGCTTATCTTGAGTTTTTGGCTACCCTACAACTGGATAAGCAATTGCTTAACCAAGTGTTGCCTGCGGCATTTACGCCAAAAGTGTTTGTGTCACGCAGAAACTACCGTATGTATGGTTCCATCGCCGGTATGGATGCTTTGGAAGCCAGCTTGCAAGCAGACGGGTATTTTATTTTTTGCCCGGAGGATTATGCGGTACCCATCCAGCTTAAGGTTTATTTGACGGCGGAAAAACTGATTTTTGAAGAAGGTTCCGCCGTCCATCTGCTGGAGTTGTTCGATAAAATAGCTGCCGATTTGCTGATTATCAATCGTCGCCCCAATGGCAATTTGTTGGATGATATTCTAAAGCCGAGGATAGCGCAGTATTTGACGTATGGTCAGGCTCTTATGTTGCCTGCCTTGACAACCGCGCAGTTGGCCAAGCCTAACGCAATCAATGCCAACCCTAATAATGCCTTATCCCTTATTGATCTGGGGCATTTGGCCAGATTTTTGGTACAGCAACGTTTTGCCTCTCCGGCATTGGCACTAGCGCCCGCTTGGGTAGATATGATGAAAACCGATGTGTTCAACTACTTGCTCAAACATGCAGAGGCGGCGACACCGGAGTTTGGCAAGGTGGCCGTTGATTATCTCAATAGCGTCAACGGCTTTTTAAAAAGCGTGGTGCTATAGCTTCGTAACAACTATCTTGCATAACGCGTATCACCGCGACCCTTAAACATGGTAAAATCAACGGTTTAATTATTATCCGGTTGCCTGTTGCCCATGTCCGATACCCTAAAACTGCCCATAACCGCGTTAAAGCTCTCTGTTGATCTGGACGGTTTTGATTTTTCAGACCTTCCGCCGACACCATCCGGTATTTTAGGGCAAGCGCGGGCATGTTCGGCACTGGCGTTTGGCATTGCCATGCCGCAGTCCGGCTACCATGTGTTTGTCATGGGTGAGCCGGGTATGGGGCGGTTGACCATGATTAATCAGCAGTTGGATGCCTTGGCATCGGTATTGCCAACCCCTGTCTCCTACGCTTATGTCGATAATTTTGACAATCCGCGTGAGCCAATAGCCATTGAGCTGCCCGCCGACTATGGGCAACAATTTTGCAAAGATATTGAGGCCTTGTTGGATGCGCTGTTGCACACCTTTCCGGCAGCTTTTGAAAGCCCTGCATACCAGCAAAAAAAGACCGCCAGTGAACGTCAGTTTAATCAGCTTTATCATCAGGCGATAGATAGCGTTGATAAAAAGGCACGGAGTATGGGTATTGCCCTATTTCGTGAAGATGATAACATCACTTTTGCACCGATTCGGGACAATAAGACCCTTAACGAAAAACAATTTAACCAATTGCCGGAGTTGGAGCGGGAGACGTTCCACCGCCAAGTTGAGGAGTTGGAAGATTTTCTTAGTGAAGCGTTGTTGGAATTGCCGCTTTGGCGGCGCACGGTGTTGGAAAAGATTAAGCAGTTGGATGCTGACACCATCAGCCAAGCCATACAGCCGTTATTTGCCGAGCTGTACGACAAATATATCGCCATTGACGATGCCATCAGTTACCTGTCCGCGTTGGAGCAAGAACTCTATAGCACTATCAGCGATTATCTGATGCCTGCCAGAGGTTTGGACTCGTTGTCTTTGGCTGCCAAACGCGCCCGATTGCTTGACCAATACGCGCCCAATATTTTGATAGATCATTCGCAAGATAG
Source organism: Methylovulum sp. (assembly GCA_016919605.1). GTDB lineage: Bacteria > Pseudomonadota > Gammaproteobacteria > Methylococcales > Methylomonadaceae > Methylovulum. The sequence goes on along the minus strand of JACXTQ010000260.1, from coordinate 2,424 downwards.
CGGTGCGCCTGTGGTGTATGAGGCCCATCCGACTTATCAGAACCTGTTCGGTCGCATCGAATATTCCAGCGACCAAGGGCTATGGGTGACGCATTACCAGCGTATCTGCAAAGGCTCGTTGCATAAGGCCAATGGCGGTTATTTGATTCTTGACGCAGAAAAGCTGCTCGATCACCCGTTTGTTTGGGATGCGCTGAAACGGGCATTAAAGTCCGGTTATATCGATATTGAATCGCCGTATGCCGATTTGGGTATCAGCACCATGACCTTAAAGCCGGAAGTGATCCCGCTCAATGTCAAAATTATTTTGGTCGGTTCCGGCGACATTTATTATCTCTTGGAAGAGCTGGATAATGAGTTTAATGAGATGTTCAAGGTGTTGGCGGATTTTGATTATGATATTCCAATCACGCCCGTATCTATCTGCCATTTTGCCGCCTTGATGAAGAAGCAGGCGGTGGATTCTGGCGCGAAACCGTTAACCACGGCGGCGATTGCCAGCCTGATGGAACACAGTTGTCGGCTTGCCGAAAACCAGCACCGCTTCTCGGCGCGTATCAATGACACCTTGGAACTCATCGGCGAAGCGAATTTGTTCGCCAAACAAGCCCCAGGCGATATGCTTGACCGTACCGATATAGAACGGGCTTTGGCCGCCCGCGAATACCGCAATGGCGGGCTGTCGCAACGCATTCTTGACGATATGCTCGATGGTATCATCCTGATTGACACTCACGGTGAAGCTATAGGCAAAATCAATGGCTTGACGGTATTGACCATCGGCGGCAGCAGTTTTGGTGCGCCCGCCCGTATCACCACCACGGTCTATCCAGGCTCTCGTGGTATTGTCGATATTGAGCGCGAGGTTGAACTAGGCGAAGCCATACATTCCAAAGGGGTGATGATTTTGACGGGCTACTTGGGGCATTTTTACGCCCAACAATTCCCGCTCGCCATTTCCGCCAGCATCGCCATTGAGCAATCTTATAGTGCCATTGATGGTGACAGTGCCTCGCTGGCGGAGTTGTGCTGTCTGATTTCCGCCCTGACTCGCACGCCCATTAACCAAGGTTTTGCCGTGACAGGCTCTATCAACCAATACGGCGAAGTGCAAGCCATTGGTGGGGTCAATGAGAAAATAGAAGGCTTTTTTAGGCTTTGCCAAGCACGGGGCTTGACCAGGCAGCAAGCCGCGATTATCCCAGCGGCCAACAAACGCAATTTGATGTTGAAACAAGACGTGATAGACGCGGTGGCGCAGGGGCTGTTTGCCATTTACACGGTCAGCACCGTCGATGAAACCTTGGAATTATTGACTGGACATTTAGCCGGAGAAGCCGATGCCGAGGGCAATTATCCAGAAAATAGTATCAACTTTAAGGCCATTTCCAGATTGAAAGAGATTTCTGAAATGACCGATGATGAGCATAAGGAAGAAGGCGATTTATAAGGTGGTTAGCGGTAGTGCCAATAACGCGCCTGGGTTTGCCGAAAACTGGTCAAGGTTTTACCGCCGCTGACATAATCCAGCGTAATCGCGCCGCTATCGGCGGTATTTAGCCAATTCGCCCCCACTTCCTGATAACGTTGCAATGTCCTTGCTGGCGGGTGGCCAAAGGGATTTTGGAATCCGGCGGGGATTAAGATGGTCTCTGGCAAGACGGTATGCAAAAATGAGAACGTTGACGAGGTTTTGCTGCCATGATGCGGGGCGATTAGCACCTCGGCGCGTAATTGTACGCCATAGGTTTTCAGCAACCAGATTTCCGCCTTGGCTTCAATATCCCCGGTCAGCAACACCGAACCGTAAGCCGAGTCTATTTTCATGACACAAGAGGTGTCATTATCGGAGGTAAACACCAGCGGTGGTGGTGACAAAATGGTAAATGTGACCCCATCCCACTGCCAAGACTGCCCAGCTTTGCACGTTTCCGGCGCATAATCGGGCAACTCTTGCGGTACGCTGGTCAGTAACTTATCGGCTGGCAGTTCGCGCAGCAGTGACACCGCGCCGCCGATATGGTCGTTATCACCGTGGCTGATCACCAGCGTGTCCAAGTGCGTCACGCCGTGCAGACGTAAGAACGGCAAGACGATTTGTTGGCCGCTGTCACTTTGCGCGGAAAATTTCGCACCCGTATCGTAGACCAGCCAATGCCCCGCCGTCTGCACCACCACTGACAAGCCTTGCCCGACATCCAACAAGGTCATTTTTAGCTCGCCTGGGTGCAGTTTTTGACGGTTGGGCAACAGCAGCGGCAACAACAGCACCAGCCCTAAAAAACGCGCCGGTAGTCCGCGTGGTGCCAACAGCCATGCCAAACCTACCAACGCCAACAACAACGCCCACCAAGACGGTTGCGGCTGGTTGATAGTCGCCCAAGGCCAGTGGGCAAACCATGCCAACACCCACATCAAGCCCTG
>JACXTQ010000259.1 GCA_016919605.1 Methylovulum sp. | reverse complement strand
TGCGCCGCCTACAGGCACTAAACGGCAATTTACGGCCTGCTTTTTTTGAGATTGGCGAGGAGTGGATGGAGTCAACTAAACAGCGGTTCTCCACGTCAACGGCACCGGATGGCAGCCCTTGGGCATTGAACACGCCGGTTACGTTAGATCATAAGCAGGGGGACAGGCCATTGGTTGACATCGGGACATTGGCCGATGCGTTTTCCCATAATGAGACGGCTGACTCTTTAGAGATTGCCAATTCTATGGAATATGCCGCCATGATGCAGTTTGGTGGCAGTAAGGATGAGTTTCCCCATCTGTGGGGCGATATTCCGGCACGGGCATTTATGGGGGAATCTGATGACGATGCCGAAATGGCCCTAAACATAGTGGAGCGGTATATCCGACAGGCCGTTGGAGGTTAGTGGTAAGAAAGGGAGCGTCATGGGTATGTTAGAGCATAACCATGACCTCAATACGCAGTAAACAAGCTACTGCGAACCAAGCAAGGCTCCCCGCCAGTCGACCGGCAGGGCAAGCCTATCATTTATTTTTTGGCAAATAAAGAAGGTTCGCATGATTAAAAGTCCGTTAGCAGGTTGGGTAGGTGGCAAGTATCAGTTATCTAAAGCGATTGTCCAGCAAATACCCGAACATGAATGTTATTGTGAGCCGTTTGCGGGGGCGGCGTGGGTGATGTTTAGGAAAGAGCCGTCAAAGGTGGAGGTGTTAAACGATATCAACAAAGATATTGTGACCTTATATAGGGTGGTGCAAAACCATTTGGAAGAATTTATCCGGTGGTTTAAATGGGTTCTGATTAGCCGTTCTGAGTTTGAACGGTTTTCTAGGGTTGAACCTGATACCTTAACGGATATCCAGCGGGCGGTGCGTTTTTTCTATATGCACAAAAACTCCTTTGGCGGGCATGTCAGTAAGCCCACGTTTGGGTATGCGACTACCAGAAGGCCAAAGCTTAATTTGTTGCGGATTGAAGAAGAGCTGTCGGCGGCGCACCTGCGGCTATCTGAGGTTTATGTGGAAAATTTGCCGTATGCAAACTTGATTAACCGATATGATCGGGAGCATACGTTCTTTTATATTGATCCGCCTTATTGGAACTGCGAAGATTATTATGGCGATGGCATATTTTCCAAAGCTGATTTTGATGCGTTGGCCAGCCAGTTGGCTAATATCAAAGGCAAGTTTTTATTGAGCTTAAACGATACGCCGGAAGTGCGGGATATTTTTTCAGATTTTATGATTACATCGACATCTGTCATATATTCTTGCGGCAAGACTCGAAAAGAAGCCAAGGAAGTTTTTATCAGGAATTATTAAGCGAACTTGAAACCGTTTTTTATTTTTTGACCGTATAAGATAGCGGGGGATTATTTATATTTTCCCCCGCGTTTTTTGTTTTTATTTTTGAAAGACATTTTTATTTTTTATTTCAATTCATTTTTTTTCATTTCGTTTTATTTCATTTATATCGCATATTGCTGTTCATTTATCTCACCCCTGTTCACATTGCGTCAACCGCAAGCGCGTGCAGCGCCTGATGCGCATCCTGGGGATGGCACCCGGCCCCAACACCAGCAAAGGCCACCCGGCGCACGCGGTTTACCCGTATTTGCTCAGGGGTCTGGGCATTGTCCGCCCTAATCAGGTCTGGAGTACGGACATTACTTACATCCGGCTGGCGCACGGTTTTGTCTACCTGGTGGCGGTCATCGACTGGTACAGCCGCAAGGTTTTGGCCTGGGAAGTGTCGAACACGATGGATGTCGGCTTTTGCGTGGACTGCCTGGCAACGGCGCTCAGGATCTACGGGACACCCGAAATCTTCAACACCGACCAAGGGGGGCGCAGTTCACCAGCGACAAATGGATAGCCGTACTCAAGGGCAAAGGCATCATCATCAGCATGGACGGGCGCGGCAGGGCGTTGGACAATATTTTTGTCGAACGGCTATGGCGGAGCGTCAAGCATGAGGACGTTTACCTGAAAGGTTATGCCCATTTGCCGGAATTGCTGTCAGGGCTGGCCGACTATAACGCCCGATGAAGTCTATCGGACAGCAGTCGGCGGCGGGGCTAAAATAGCAGACCATTTTAGCGACAAACGAAATGTTTCAAACGGAGAAACGGGGCGGCGCCAATCCGCTGCAATGGCAATGGCACTATCTTAAACTAGGCTAAATATTGTCTGGACAATGGGGCCCACTTAAGATGCCCTAAATGTCGCACTCTGGCCGACAAATCCTTCAGCCTTTCCGGCAGTCCATAGCCCCCATAGTCTGCCTTGCGCATCCCATCAACCCCGGGCGCCTTGTTTGCCGCTTTGCGCTCGAAGCTCTCATTTATCCATCGGGATCAAACAGCATCCCTAACAGCGAATTGTATTTTCGCTGTGGATTATCACTGGCCCACTGTGTGAAATGAATAATTTGTGTTGTCATGAACAGAGTCCGCCCGGTGTCGGGTCATGTATCCATTACCCATTATCTCAAACCGATGCCCCTTCACTCCATCCGAATTACCAGACTTCATTGCTACTATAGG
>JACXTQ010000258.1 GCA_016919605.1 Methylovulum sp. | reverse complement strand
GGGGGGGGGGGGGGGGGGGGGGGGGGGGCGGTGTAGGCGTAGGCGGCTGCAAAACCACTGGGGCAACGGAGCCAGTATTCGCTGCGGGTTCGGGAGTAGGCGCAGGTGAGCCGCCTTCTCCCGCACACACCCACTCGTTGGTGTTTTTATCCTGTTGGCAATCCCAAGCCGACGGGTTGGCAAAGCCGTTCGAGGACGCAAGGGAAGGTAAAAAAACCAGAAACAAGCGGCGTAGCATAGGCGGCATCAAGTTTATTAGCGTGAATGTTGGTAAATCGAATAGAATGCAAAGCACGCATTCTACCTCAATTTAATAACGGCCTGATAACTAATCTGCCCCCTACCAAGCCCATGTCTGAAGACTTAAGAACCCTTACTTTACTCGATTGGTTGGAAAATGACCTGTTGCTGACCATCACGGCTTTCCAACCCGCTTCCAGCGATGCCAGTTTCCGCCGTTACTTTCGGGTGAGCACACCGGACGGCCCTCTGATCGTCATGGATGCACCACCGGAAAAAGAAAATATTCCCGCCTTTATCAAAGTGGCCGGCCTGTTGGCCGAAGCCGGGGTAAAAACGCCGACGATTTTCCGGCAAAATCTTGAAGACGGCTTTTTATTGCTGGAAGATTTCGGTAGCCAAGCCTTTTTGGACACCGTCACCACCACTGCGCCCGAACATTTTTACCAGCTGGCAATGACCAGCCTGTTCACTTTGCAAAGCCATGCCAGCGAACAAACGCCCAGCTTGCCCCGTTATGACGAAGCCCTGCTTAAGCGTGAATTAGGTATTTTTAGCGAGTGGTTTGTCGGCCAATGGCTTGACCTTGACCCACCTTTAGCCATTGTAAACCTTGAGACCCTTCTGATTAGTTCGGCCTTAGCGCAACCTGTCACCTGTGTACATCGGGATTACCACTCCCGCAACTTAATGGTGGTGGACAGCGACACCCTAGGCGTATTGGATTTTCAGGATGCGGTGCTAGGCCCCATCACTTATGACTTGGTGTCCTTATTGCGTGACTGTTACATTGCCTGGCCACCCGCACAAGTGGCGCAATGGCTGAGCCACTATCACCAACGCTTACGGCAAGCGGGGCTTATTGACGCGGATTTGGCAGTATTTAGCCGGTGGTTTGACTTGATGGGCTTGCAGCGTCATTTAAAAGCCATCGGTATTTTTGCCAGACTGCATTTACGCGATGGCAAATCCGGCTACCTGAAAGACATCCCCCGTACCTTGGGCTACGTGCAAGCCGTTACCGCCGCCTATCCTGAATTGGCCGAATTTGACCACTGGTTACGGCAAGAGCTATTGCCCACTTTCCAACGCTGCCAAGCAACTTTCATGGAGACGGGGCAATGAAAGCAATGATACTTGCCGCCGGACGCGGCGAAAGGATGCGCCCCTTAACTGACCACACGCCTAAACCGTTGCTTAAGGCGGCGGGCAAGCCCTTGTTGGAACATACCTTAAACCAACTGGTCAGTGCCGGATTTACTGACATAGTCATCAACCACGCGCATTTAGGCCAGCAATTTGCCGCCTATTTTGGCAACGGCCAAGCCTTAGGAGCCACCATCGCCTATTCGCCCGAAGGCGAGGAAGGGCTGGAAACCGCTGGTGGCATCATCAACGCCTTGCCGTTATTGGGTGACGGGGTATTTTTAGTGGTCAACGGCGACATTGCCACCAATTATCCCTTTGCCAGCCTCCATCAACAAACCGTAGACCTTGCCCACTTGGTGCTGATTGACAACCCTCCGCACCATCCTACAGGCGATTTTTCGCTAAACCCTGCGGGTCTGGTGTTGGATGGCGGTAGCGAGAAATTCACCTTTAGCGGTATAGGCCTATATCGCTCTGAACTATTCCATAACCAAGCCCCCGGCAAAAGCAAGCTCGCCCCCCTGTTGCGCCAAGCCATGATGGCAGGGCAAGTCAGCGGTGAGCATTATGGCGGTTTTTGGATGGATATAGGCACCCCTGAACGGCTACAGGCTTTGGATGCCTATTATAGAGAAAGCCTTAAAATAACGGACAGCCCCTGAAGACAGGGGCTTTTTCTTACAGAGGGGCTTTAGGCCGAGGCGGTCGCTTCGGCAAATTTTCCGCTAGGGCGCGGTTTATCCAGCACCCGTGACTTGCTAGGCTTTTTCTCGCCAGGACAATCAATGCTAAAGCGCTCGACGATTTCCCCCAGCCTAATGGCGGTCAATTGCCCGCCCCATAAACAGCCGGTGTCTATCGCATAGCAATTGTTGCTTTCGTAATAGCCTAGCGTTGACCAATGCCCGCAAATAATGCGCATATTGGCACTTTTACGGCCTTGAACATGGAACCACGGAATCAGGCCTTTAGGTTGCGAACCGATAGGGCCGCTGTTGGCAAAATCCAAACGCCCTTCCGCGTCGCAATAGCGCATCCTAGTAAAGCAATTGATGATAAAGCGCAAACGGGACATGCCTTTTAAGTTCGCCGACCACATATTCGGCTTATTGCCGTACATTTGCCGCAAAAACACCGCATAATCCGGGCTTTTTAGTGTTGCTTCCGCCAACAAGGCCATTTTTTGGGTCTTTTTAAAATCCCATTGCGGCGGCAATCCGGCATGGATCAAGCAAAAATCACCGTTATAATGGAACAGCGGCCTATACCTGAGCCAGTCTATCAATTCCTGGGCATCGGGGGCTTCCAATACCGGCGTGAGCGCATCTTTTTTGTTGGCTATCTTAGGGGAGCAAGAAGCGGCCAACAAGTGCATGTCATGGTTGCCCAGCACGGTGATGGCGGCATCCCCTAAATTTTTGACAAAACGCAAGGTTTCCAGAGATTTTGGGCCACGGTTGACCAAATCTCCGGCAAACCAGAGTTGGTCGGTGGTAGGATCGAAGGCGATAACATCCAGCAGTCTTAACAAATCGTCAAAACAGCCTTGAACGTCGCCAATAGCGTAAATGGCCATTTATTAGTGCAGGGTTCTGGGTATGGATAACGTAAATTTAGGGATCGGCGCATCAAACTGCCCACCCTCATCCGTGCGCATCGTATATTCGCCTTGCATCGTACCGACCGGAGTCTCCAACATCGCACCACTGGTGTATTGGAACATTTCACCCGGCTTAAGATAAGGCTGCTCACCGATCACGCCTTCACCTCTGACCTCTTGGATTTTGCCGTTGGAATCGGTAATCAGCCAATGGCGACTTAACAATTTTGCAGGGGCAGTGCCTTGATTGGTGATAGTGACGGTATAGGCAAACACATAGCGGTGCTGCTGCGGTATGGATTGCGCGGCGATATAATGCGGCGTCGCTTCAACGACTATTTTATATTTTTCGGCCATTACAACATTAACCCGTTCAGGAAATAAAAGATATTCCTACTATTTCATCGTAACTTGCAGGGAAACGCAAGTGCTGTTAAAGCAAAGGTTATCGGCTTAGGCTAAGGGCGTTGGTTTTTGCCGCTATCCTTATAAAATAGGCTGCTGTTGCGATACTGAAAACACCCACCCAGGGGCT
>JACXTQ010000257.1 GCA_016919605.1 Methylovulum sp. | reverse complement strand
GTTGACCGGATTTTCCAGCGGGGCTTCTTCATAATGGCTATTGCCTATCACCAAGGCCAACTTGCCCGCAGCGGCGAGACAAGGCGGCATGAAAGCCAGCAGGATTAAAAAGCCGCAAAAGATAAACTTAATGGCCATGGGAATGCCTTAATGGTTAGGGGGCTACGAACCAAGGTTGTTGACCTGTACGCGCCGGTTAATGGCGGCGGTGGGGTTTGCCGGATCAGCCAGTTGGCTATAACCTTTACCTTCAGCTTCCAAACGGTCTCCGGCAATACCACTTTTTTTCACCAGATAGTCGCGCACGCTGTGCGCCCGTTGTTCGGACAAAGTTTGGTTATAAACTTCACCGCCCACGGCATCGGTATGGCCAATAATCTTAAAACGCTGGTTAGCCAGTTCATCCGAGGCAAGAGCGCGGCCTAGCTTATCCAAAAGCAGTTCGGCATCGGTATCCAGTCGGGCGGAGTTATAGGCAAAGTTGACAGTCAAATCGATGCTGCCAGTGTCCGGTGCTACAGGTTCACCGCCGCTAACGTCCACACCACGGCTTGAGCTTGTCGGCCAGCCCCTGGTCAAGGATTTTTTTACTTTTAGCCCCTTTATCATTTCAGCGGTTTCGTGTGGCCTATGACTCGCCTCAGCCACCGCCAAACGCAAGGGGACTACGGACAAACTGACCGTCAACAGAACAATAAATGATAGATGACGCATAGTAAGGCTCACTAGGGTTTGGCTTGGGTGACAAGTGTGGTTATGGCGGCATTGATGACCCGGTCTGCCGCCCCCGGTTCCGGTTTTTCCAAAAAGGCCAAACGGAATTGGGTCAGGTAATCACGCTCAACTTGGCTTTTGGGCAAATCTTCGGCAAACAAGGGGCTGGCGGCGGTAATGGCGACAATCATTTCATCGCCAAACGGGGCTTTGATGGTAAATTTTGGCTTGCCGCCCGCACCATCACCCAACACCAACTGGGTGTTGGGTGGCAAGGGTTTAGGCAAGCGGCCTTGCGGATAGATTAGCTGCACGACATCGCCATTGGCCTGTACATAAGCCAGATACAGATAGCTGGGATAATCGGGCGTGGTCACGTTGATGTGCAGGGTATCGCCTTCTTTCAGCACGGCAGGTTGGCCGCCGGTGACGGACAAGCGCAAGCCACTGGTTTTTTGCAAAACGTCATGAAAAGTCAACAAGGCCTCACATTGGGGCCAAGGGTACAGTTGGACATGTTGCTCCACCCCTACCCCCCATGCGGTCAATTCCGTTTGGATACGGGTCAAATCTTCAGCATGACCGACAAAACCGCTTAACGTGACCCGCCCATTAGCATTGACCACGCCTTTAAGGTCAGCGCAATTGGCTGTAGCCACTAACTGCGCGACTTTGCCGTGCAAGTCCACTATCGGTACAGGCTTAACTTTTGGTTTGGGGATAGGTGTGGGTGTCGGGGTCGGGGTCGGCCCCACGACTTCAGGGAGAGGTGATGGAGGGGCTTCTACTGGCTGCGGCTTGGGGGCGGCTTTGGTAAGCTGCATCACATAAGCGTTCCTGATCCGTGCTTGCAAAGCCCGATAAGAAATCCAGCCAAAACCATCGTCACCCCATTTCTCCCCCCAAGAATTGATCAGTTTAAACGCTTGTTTACTTTCATCATAACCCACCAACACCATCGCATGGCCGCCATTGGCCGTGGACACCCGATCATCATAGATCTGATGCTTGCCCAATTTCTCAAAAGAGTCAGGGGCTTCCATGCCAAATATAACCGGATTGCCCGCGTAAATCTGGCTTTTAATGTCATCCAAGGTATTGATATCCACCTTTTGCCAACCGTCAATGCGAAAACGTGCCGCATCGGACACCAACTCACTATTGGGCAAGCGTGAGCAACTGTACGCATCGTAAGGGAATTGCGCCAAACTTGCCACGCCCGTTTGTTTCATCAACTCTAAGGCACTAGAAATGCTGCTGCCATCCTCGCAACCGCGACTTTTTACTTGATTGTAGACAAATGCCGGACTGAAAATGTTTTCAGGGACGCTAGGCCGGGAACCTTGCCGAGAGGCCTCATGATAGGTGCGGGCCGCGTATGCCGTCGCCCAAGCCACACAAGAACCTTGTCGGCCTTGATTGCCAGGCTTGGGAAATAAGGCCGACAAATCAGCCTTAGGTGCCAAATAGTCCCGATAACGCGGGGCTTGGGGCATGGCGGCATATTTTTCCGGCGCTTCCGGGATAAAACCCTTGCCATGCTCGCTTTCCGCCAGAATGGGGGGGGATAACAGCGTAGTCAAGAGGGCGGCCAGCAGCAAGCTACGCTGGCCTAATCTGGACGGGGCTACTTGACGGACAAGGGCTATTGCATATCGCGGACAGTTCATCATTAGTATTTTGCCGGGCAATGGGTGGGCTTAAGATCCAAACAGTTTCGGAACTTTAAAGGCGAAAACCAATAAGGTCAATAGATGCTTAAATATTATTGCTAAAGAATGTACAGAACCTGAATTTGTAACCTAAATCCCTGAAAGTTTTAATACGCGCCAGCATTCCCTAAAGCATAAATACCCGCTGGCGGATAAACAATCTGAAAAGCACAAGCACCCATTACCGATATTATTTCCGCCCCTTTCCTTAAAAGGCCGTTACGCAAGAGCCTCCCGCCATCCAATCCTCCTTAGGTTTTTGCGTATTTTCAGCCACAGGGACAATTAAGCAGTTACAATAATCCCTAAAAAGCCCATCACCGCACACGAGGACACGCCATCATGACAACAACACCCAAGCAACTACGCTGGGGCATTTTAGGGGCCGCACGGATTAACGAACGCCTGATGCCCGCCATTGTCGAAGCCCACAACGCCAAGCTGGTCGCCATCGCCAGCCGCCGCCCCGGAGCCGGAGCCGCAACCCTGGCACGCTTCGCGCCTTGCCAACAAGGCATTACTGTCCATAATAGCCCTGACGATTTGCTCAATGATGATACGGTAGAGGCCGTATACATCCCGCTTGCCAACCACGAACATGCGCAATGGACGTTACGCGCCATCGAACAGGGCAAACATGTCTTGTGCGAAAAACCACTGGCCTTGACCATCAACGACATCAACGCCATAAAAGCCGCCGCCCACCATCATCAAGTCACGGTCATGGAAGGCTTTATGTACCAATTTCATCCACAACATGCGCGGGTGCTGGAACTGATCCAATCAGGCCTGTTCGGTGAGATACGTTCAGTACGCTCCAATTTTTCCTTCATGATGCGCCCTGAGCGTATGTACCGCTTAGAAGCCCCCATCGCCCAAGGTGGCGGAGCCATGTGGGATATTGGCTGTTATGCCATCCATAGCTTACGGATGTTTTTCCAGCAAGACCCTATCGCCGTGACTGCCATTAACCACACCAACGCCAACGGTGCGGACATTGCCGCCAGCGGTGTGCTGGATTTTGGTGACGGCAAATTCGCCCAATTCGATTTCAGTTTCGCCCGCGCCCGCCGTAGCGAATATGAAATCATCGGCACCAAAGGCGGGATAAAATGCCAAGTCGTTTGGCAACTGCCAGGTGATGTGCCGGTATTGACCTGGTGGACAGATGACGGGCGGCAAGTAGAAGAGCGCTTACCCGCCGCCAACCATTTCCGCTTGGAAGTCGAGCATTTTAGCGATTGCGTGTTGTCTAAAGCCGCTCCTAAGCTGTCATTGGATGATGCGCAAAGCAATTGCCGGACTATCGTAGCGGCGTTGCAAGCGGCGGCGGAAGGGCGAGTGGTTAGGCTGGACAGCATTTAACGCCAACCTCCCTGAGGTTGCATGAATCTGATGGTTTAAATCAAGGTTGCGCCACCTTGCCTAAATTCCTCCATATCCTGATTGTCAACGCGGTTATAAATTTCGGCAACGTCCAGCGTCAAAGCTATCGCCGTAAACGTGACCGCATCGCCCAGGTAAAAATAGTCTGATTGCCAATTGTTGACCCTGCGCAACACTTGTACAGAGACAAAATCAGTTTCTATCAGGACATATTCTTGCAAGGATGGCAAGTTAAGGTAACGGATCAGCTTGGTGGTGGTGTCGATTTTGCGGGTGGATTTTGACAGCACTTCGACAATCAATGCCGGCGAGCTGGAAAAATAATCATCCCTCGCCATTTTGCTGCAATCCACCAGCACATCGGGATACACATAATCTTTGCCCAAGCGTACTTTCATATCGGCGATAAATGTCGTGCAGGGCGTGCCATCGAGATGATTGCCAAATTTACGCGCGATATTGGCAACAACACAATTATGGTTATAACCCGCCCCTGCCATAGCATAGACACGGCCATCAATAAACTCATGCCGGATTTTTGCCACTTGCTCCGCGCTCAAATACTCGGCTTCGGTCATTAAGGCAGCTTGCGGTAACATCGTTTGCGGTTGTCGTACTTGCGACATGGGAAATCTCCAAAAAGATAAAACAGCCCTAAAAGGGCTATACAGTATTGTCATAAAAAATACTAAATAAAACAAGGCTAACCACCCATTGGCTAGGGCAAGGCCATCACCAAAAAAACGATCATCAAGCCGCAGTATCGGGATTAACCGCCAGATCGGCAAATCAATGGTAAAATCCGCCCATTTTTCACCCTATCCCTGACCGATTATGAATGATATTGATTGGCACGACTATGCCCTAGAAACCCAAGCCATTAGAGCCGGACATCACCGCACTGGCGAAGATGAACACAGCATTGCGATTTTCCCCACGTCTAGCTATGTATTCGCCAGCGCAGAAGAGGCGGCCTTGCGTTTTACCGGCAAAAAGCCCGGCAACATTTACTCGCGCTTCACCAACCCCACCGTCAACGCCTTCCAACAACGACTGGCTTTGATGGAACAAGGCGAGCGCTGTTTGGCGTTTGCCTCCGGCATGGCGGCGATTATGGCGGTGGGCATGAGTTTGCTGAAAACAGGCGACCATATCGTCTGCTCGCGGGGCGTGTTTGGCAACACTGTACTGATGTTTGAAAATTATTTTGGCAAATTTGGCGTGAGCTGTGATTTTGTCGATTTGACCGATACCGCCGCTTGGGCGGCGGCGCTCAAACCGAACACCCGTTTCTTGTTTCTGGAAACGCCATCAAACCCGTTGACCGGCATTGCCGATATTGCCGAACTGGCCGCACTTGCCCACCAAAACGGCAGCTTATTGGTGGTGGACAACTGTTTTTGCACCCCTGCCCTACAAAAGCCCTTGGCATTGGGGGCGGATATTGTCGTGCAATCGGCGACCAAATACATTGATGGCCAAGGCCGCTGTGTCGGCGGTGCGGTGATCGCCAGCGAAGAGATTATTGAAAAATCGGTGTACCCTTATCTGCGCACGGGCGGGGCGACCATGAGCCCGTTCAATGCGTGGGTGTTTTTATCCGGCTTGGAAACCTTGGCTATCCGCATGAAAGCCCATTGCGACAATGCCTTAGCCTTGGCGCAATGGCTAGAACAACAGCCTAGCGTCGCTAAAGTCCACTATCCGGGGTTGCCTTCCCATCCCCAGCATGAACTGGCCAAACGCCAACAAAGCCACTTCGGCGGCATCGTCAGCTTTGAACTGTCCGGCGGCAAGGAAGCGGCATGGCGGTTGATCGACGCAACGCAAATGCTGTCCATCACCGCCAACTTGGGCGATGTGAAAACCACCATCACCCATCCGGCCACCACCACCCACGGGCGTTTAAGCCCTGAAGCACGGGCGGCGGCAGGGATTAAGGACGGTCTGGTGCGGGTTTCGGTAGGTCTAGAACATATTGATGACATTAAAGCGGATTTGTTGCGGGGTTTATAAAGGCATTGCCATACCACTACGACTTACTAAGCCGCACTTTAAGATTTGGGCGGATGGCTTTGGCAATCTATTTGATTAGCCATTCCTCTGCCCTAAACCCATGTCGCCGACTATAAAACTGGCATTTTTTGCCAGTACCGCTATATTAAAGCCGCTAACTAAAAAAATAACGCAGACTTAAGCGGGCTAGAGACATTCACTAGAGAGGGACAACCTTATGAAAAACATCATCACCATCACTTTTATGGCTTGCTTTGCCCTCAGCGCCGCCCAAGCCACCGAGCATCACAGCGGTCATGGCGGCGGTGCTATGGGCGGTGGCGGTTCAGGCGCGGCTTGCATAAAACCTAAACTGGCAAAGTTTTTTCCCGAACATTTGGCAACCGCCGCGCCAGAAAGCGACATTTCCTTTGTAGTTTTGAACATCAATCATCCCGACCAAATCGAAGTCACCGTCAAGGGCATTCCAGTCACCACTGATGCCGAGTTCAAAGACCCGTTTTATTTGGTCAAAGCCAAGCTGCCCGCCAGCTTGCGCAATACTGTGGCGCGTATCAATGTCAAAATCAACGCCAAATCAGCGCATTGTGAAGCCGAAGGTGGCTGGCTGGTAAAAATAGCGGGTTAAACGGCTGCATCGCCCTGTTCATGGAACCGCCTTATTTTGCCGCCAGGATAGGGTCAACCACGACAAAACCGGAAATCACCTGCAAATTAGGAAAAAACCTGCACCTTATCGGTTTTTACGCCGTAAAATAACTGCTTTTGTTTTTACCTTAAAGAGCGTTTTATGTCTGAACAACCCGCATTTAAGCAATGCGCAGCTTTTTGCCTCGCCCAATCTTTTGATATTAGCGCGTTGGCAAAATTAATTTCGGAAACGACACTGATCCGCATCATTAAAGGTGCGTTGCTGATTGAAGACAATCACTCTTGGACGGTGGTGTTTTCTTATGGCGCGGTGGTGCATTGGAATGTCAGTGCCGAACAGCAAAGCAAGCTGCACCAGTTGCTGCTGAACAACGCCGAAAATCCGTTGCTGGCGGTTGAGGAGGACAATTTTACCTTTGAGTTGGATTGCCCCAGCACCCGCATTGTCGAAGACCATATCGAAATCGAATCGTCCGCCCCTATCCTGTTGTTTT
This sequence comes from Methylovulum sp., assembly GCA_016919605.1. Classification (GTDB taxonomy): domain Bacteria; phylum Pseudomonadota; class Gammaproteobacteria; order Methylococcales; family Methylomonadaceae; genus Methylovulum. Next base: position 792 of record JACXTQ010000257.1, on the reverse strand, counting down.
CCTTATCGCAGGGCATGGCGCAATCCATCAAACTGGCCTCGTTTGAAACCAATGCCATCACCACTATCAACAACACCAATTACATCCCCAAATCACTGGCGGAAGATGGCCGAATTAAACTCAGCCGCCATAAAATCGCCAAAATTCGTGGGCAATTGTTTTTGACCAAAAGCGATATTATCCTCAATTACGATTTGCTGGATACACCGGATTTTTTTTGGGAATATCCCGAATACGAAGACTATTACAGCATCACCGCAAAATATCTGGAAATTGCTCCGCGCACCCGTGTGTTGTCCAAAAAATTGGAAACTATCCACGAATTGTTTGAAATGCTGGCTGATGAACAAAAACACCGCCATTCTTCGATATTGGAACTGATTATCATCGGCCTGATCGCCTTTGAAATCGTCATGACCTTGTACGACAAAGTGTTTTAACACCACACCTTTATCCTGATGGGGATCATCAGGACTGACCTAGCCCGTTATGGACATACTAACGCTCACTTATCTTATCAAGCTCTTGCTGTTGCCGCCTGCAAGCCTACTGCTAATGGCTTTTGCGGGTCTGCTCTTGCGCAAACACCCAGTCGGCTTATCTTTGACGGTAGTTAGCTTGACGCTATTGACCGCGTTAAGCTTGCCCATGGTCAGCAAAACCATCGCCGCCGCCTTGGAAAATCAGCCGATTTTAGAAGCCGGGCAAATCCAGCTCTTCAAGCCACAAGCCATCGTAGTCATTGGTGGCGGCAGTGCCTTTGGCAAAGAATACGGACAACCCTTAACCGCC
>JACXTQ010000256.1 GCA_016919605.1 Methylovulum sp. | reverse complement strand
TAAGCCAGGGTTTTTTATCGGTGTATCGGTGTAACGGCGACGACTTCGTAAAACCTAGTGCAATCTTGCCAAATGGTTGCGCACTTGCAAAAGCTGTTCGTCCAATTGCGCTGGCCCGTATGGGATGGCGGCAAATTTACCCCATACCGGTGCAGGCCAAGCCCTATCGGTTTGGTAGCGGACAACATGATGGATATGCAATTGCGGAACGAGGTTGCCGATAGCGCCGATGTTCATTTTATCGGCCTGATATAACACCGCCAACTGCTCGGCCAGATAAGCCGACTCCTCCATGAACAACATCCGCTGATCTTTGCTGAGTTCATACAGCTCACGCAGCCCCTGCACTTGCGGCACGAGGATAAACCAAGGATACTGGCTGTCATTCATCAGCAAGAGCTGGCACAGCGCAAAATGACCGACCATAACACAATCTTGTTGTAGCTGGGGATGTAATTGGAACGTAGAAGTCATGGTGGCCGCTTTCCTGATCGCTTGCTTACAGTTGCTTGAAGACTTCGGCGGCCTTCGCCACAGTGCTGTCCAAGTCCCCATCACTGTGGGCGATGGAGACAAACCCCGCTTCAAATGCGGAAGGGGCGAGATAAACGCCTTGCGCCAGCATGGCATGGAAAAAGCGTTTAAAACGTTCCTGATTGCAGTGCATGACTTCGGCAAAACAGGTGATTTGCTCTGCTTCGCTAAAAAACAAGCCAAACATGCCACCGACACTATTGGTGGTCAGGGCGATACCCGCTTGTTTCGCTGCCGCCGTCAAACCGGCCATCAGGCGTTCGGTTTTGGCGCTTAAGGTCTCGTAAAAATCCGGTTGGCTAATCAGCTCCAGGGTTTTCAAACCCGCCGCCATCGCCACCGGATTGCCTGACAACGTCCCTGCCTGATACACCGGCCCTAAAGGGGCGAGCCTTTCCATAATCTCCCGGCGGCCACCAAACGCCCCGACTGGCATCCCGCCACCGATAACCTTACCTAAGGTGGTCAAATCGGGGGTGATACCATACAGCCCTTGCGCCCCTTGCAAGCCGACCCGAAAGCCGGTCATCACCTCGTCAAAAATCAACACGCTTTGGTAATCGTCACAAACTTGCCGTAAGGTTTCCAGAAAACCAGGCACGGGCGGGATACAATTCATGTTACCGGCAACGGGTTCAACGATAATGCAGGCGATTTGGCCGCCGCATTCGGCAAACAATTGTTCCACCGCCGCGCTATCGTTATACGGCAAAGTCAGGGTATGAGCCGCCACCGAAGCCGGTACGCCGGGTGAGCTGGGCACGCCAAACGTCAATGCGCCCGAACCGGCCTTGACCAGCAAGGAATCACAGTGGCCGTGATAGCAACCGGCAAATTTGACGATCTTATCGCGTCCCGTATACCCCCGCGCCAAGCGTATCGCGCTCATGGTCGCCTCGGTGCCGGAACTGACCATCCGCACCAAATCCATAGACGGCAGCAATTGGCAAACCCGTTGCGCCATTAAGGTTTCAAGTTCCGTGGGCGCACCAAAGCTCAAACCTTTTTCAGCCGTAGCCTTAACCGCTTCTATTACCTCAGGGTGGGCATGACCCAACACCATCGGCCCCCACGAACCGACATAATCAATATAACTCTTGCCATCGCTGTCATAAATATACGCGCCACGGGCATGGTCAATAAACACCGGCGTTCCACCCACACCACCAAACGAGCGCACGGGTGAGTTAACACCGCCCGGGATCACTTGTTTGGCATCGGAAAATAACAAAGCTGCATCAGTCATGGTCAATTGCAATATAAAAAGTAAGGGATTAACATAACAGGTCAGGAAAGCTTCCTAAGCCTTTGGGGTTGATAAAATCTAAATCCGCACAGGATATGACAACTTTACCATGATTGAAAGTGCCCGATGCGTTAAAATGGCAGCAATTTACAGCTTAGGAAACGATTATGAAATCCAGAGACAGGCGGCAAGGGGTGGTGTTGGTCAACACCGGCGATGGTAAAGGCAAATCTTCCAGTGCCTTAGGCATGGTTTTCCGTGCCGCCGGTTGGGGCATGAAAGTGTGTGTCATCCAATACATCAAGGGCCAATGGCAAACCGGAGAGCAAAAGGCCGCCACCCGTTTTGACAATATCGAATGGCACGCCTTAGGCGATGGCTTCACTTGGGATACCAAAAATCCTGAGCAAGACATTAAAACTAGCCGCGAGATATGGGCGTTTAGCCAGCAAAAAATTTTATCGCAAGAATTTGACTTAGTCGTACTGGATGAAATCAATTATTGTTGCGGCTATAACTGGATTTCCGGGCAGGAAATCGCCGACTTTGTTCGCGAGCACAAAGCCCCGTGGATGCACTTGGTTATGACCGGACGCAATGCCGCCCCCGAAGTGATCGCCCTCGCCCATACCGTGACCGAAATGAGCATGGTTAAACATGCTTACGAACAAGGCATCAAGGCCGAACAAGGCATTGAGTTTTAACTATTAGGCTGTCTCACAGGTAGTCTTACCACGCCGGCAAACCGGCACCATTGCTATAACTAGAAACACCATGAGGGGAACCAAACATGTCTGAAACACTTAAAATCATCCTGGCGGTCGTTGCCGTATTTGCCGCCGGTTTTATTATGGTCGGTACCAATAAGCAACAATCCAAAGAAGAGATGGAAGCGGCTTCCATGATCCGCAATTACGTCGCCATCCAAACTATGGCGAACGACAAATGCCCGGCGGCGATCAAAAAAGCCACCGGCGAACAGGTGTTTTTCCCATCAGAAACCCAAAGCGACAAAGACAGCTACATCACCTTGAAATGGGTGGGTGAGAACAGCAAGAACGGCGGCTTTAAAACCGCCAGTTGCACCTTAAAAGCTTCTCTAGGCGGCATTTCCGAACTGATCATTGACGATAAGGCTATTATCAAAAAATAACCCTTATCCGTGCCATCGCTTGGGGCGACGTATCACGCTTGCCCCAAACCTTACCGCCTATTAGACGGTATCCTCATAAAACCGCACTTTCCCCGTTTCAATATCATACATACCACCAACAATGCCAATCTCGCCGCTAGCCAGCATGGCATTCAACAAAGGGCTACGCGTTTTAATTTCATCAACCATCAACAACACATTATAATCCGCGACCCGTTGTACCAATACCAAATTGTCAGCACTAAGGTCACCTGTTGTTTCAGCACTGGCCGCTACCACCGCAGGTTGTATTTTTGCCAACAGTCCCGTCAGATGTTCAAGCTGGACATGGCTACACGCGCCTTTGATCGCCCCACAATGAGAATGCCCTAGCACCACAATTAATTTGGAACCAGCCACTTTACAAGCATATTCCATACTACCAAGAATATCATTGTTAACTACATTACCCGCTACTCTTGTACTAAAAATGTCACCTAAGCCTTGGTCAAAAATCAGCTCGACCGAGGTGCGCGAATCCATACAGCTTAAAATAATGGCGATGGGAAATTGCCCCTGACGGGTATCATTGACCTGCTCCAGCAAATTGCGGTTGGATTCAAGATTATTAACGAAATGCCCGTTGCCTTCCTTTAGTATCGCCAGCACTTTAGCGGGCGTTAACGATTGCTGGGAATCGAATGTTTGCGGCCTGGCGTTGGTTACAGGCGGCAAGGAACCATAGCCGCGCAAATTTTGCAAAGTCAGGTCGATTTGCCTGAACGGGGCTTCCTGCCGGAAATTTTCAATGATCTCAAAAACATCATAATCAATGTATTTTGAGCGGGTGGCATCAATGACCACTTGCGAATGCGCGGGCAACGCTTCCAGAGTTTGCTGGATGTTGGCCTTGTTCAAAAATGAGACGTGTTCCGATAAGCGCAAGATGATTTTGTCACCGACCCGCATTTTTTTTTGGAAATAAAACGAGCTTTTATGGTTTTCCAGTAAGATCGACACCAACGCCGTCATCAAACCTATCGCCAAACCCAACAAAATGTCGGTCAGCACCATGCCAACAATCGTCGCACAAAAAGGGATAAAATGATAAGGCCCGGCTTGGTACATGGCCTTAAAAGTGCCGGGACGAGCCATTTTATAAGACACCACCAATAAAATCGCCGCCAAGCTGGCCAGCGGAATTTCATGCAGCCAAGTCGGGATCAGAATAACAGTCAATAACAGCAACAAACCGTGAATGAAGGCCGAGGCCTTAGTTCTGGCTCCTGATTGTACATTGATGGAACTACGCACCACCACTTGGGTCATCGGCAAACCACCGAGTAGTGCGGCGCTGATATTACCGATGCCCTGCACTATCAGTTCACGGTTGGCAGGGGTCGCCCGCTTATAACTGTCCAGCTTGTCAATCGCCTCCACGGCAAGCAGGGTTTCCAAACTGGCCACTAACGCCAAAGTGATGGCCACCCAATAGACATTAGGCTGGTTGAAGGCACCAAAATCGGGGGCGTTCAGTTGGCTAATAAAATCGCCCATCGTGTTCATAATCGGCAAAACGACCAGATGGCCGCCATTTAAGGCCAGTTCCGGCTGATGCACCTGTAGCCATTCATTAATAGAGATGGCAACGATAATCGTCACCAGGACACCTGAAAATAATTGGCAAAAACGCTGACGCTTGATAAAGGGCTGTTCCCATATAATCAAGATAGCCAAGGACACCAAAGCAATGCACATGGCGGTAGGCGAGATAAATTCCAACATGTGCGGCAATTCGCTAAACGATGAGTAATTATCAGTCTGGACGAACCTAAAATCACCCTCATAATCACGGTCATAACCGATAGCATGGGGAATTTGCTTAAGAAACAAAACAATGCCGATACCCGACACCATACCGTTAATCACCGAAGACGGGAAATAATAAGAAATCACCCCGGCTTTTATCATCCCCATGACAATTTGCAAGCAACCGGCCATAAGCATCGCCAATAAAAAGGCGTTAAAGCCCAATTCTTGGATGGAAGACAGCACGATCACCGCCAACCCCGCCGCCGCACCGCTGATACCCAGCGATGAACCACTTAATGGAGCAACCAACAAGCCTGAAATAATGCCAGTGATCAGCCCAGAAAATAGCGGAGCACCGGAAGCTAAAGCAATTCCTAACGATAGTGGCAGGGCGACCAGAAAAACGGCGATGCCCGCCGGGATGTCGTATTTTAAATGTGCCAAAACAGGGTTTGGGTTGGCTGGATACTTAACAATCATCAAGTCAAATCCTCTAGTTTCTTATTAGGTCAATTTTTAATGACAATTGATTGATGTTTCAGCATTTTTTCTTTGCCATACAAATCAACCACCTTAATGTCAATATTATCATCCGGCGCGGTCGCCAAAAAGTTTGTTAAAATTTCCATAATATCATAGTCAATGAACCGTGCCTTACTGGCATCAAGCACAACCGAACTATTGGCCGGAATATGTAAGATCAGCTTTCTGAGCAGTGCTTTGTTAAGAAATGACACATCCTTATTAAACATCAGGGTCAAATGCCTTCCGTCTTGAATCAGGGTGATAGCGGCATGATAATTGGCCTTAATGACAAAAAACAGGCCGATAACCATGCCAATAGCCATCCCTACCAACAAATCCGTGCTTAAAATGGCGATCACCGTCATGGTAAACGGTAAAAACTGGTTCATGCCCTTGTGATAAAAATGTTTGAACAGGCGTGGATTGGCAAGCTTATAGCCGGTGTGCAGCAAAATGGCCGACAAACACGCCAGCGGGATAGTGTTAAGATAATCGGCCAAAAACACGATGCTCAATAACAGCAGCAAGCCATGGCAAAAACAGGCGATACGGGTTTTGCCACCGGCATTAATATTGGCGGCACTGCGGACAATCACCGCCGTTATAGGCAAGCCGCCGATTAAGCCGCTGAGGATATTACCCACCCCTTGCGCTTTCAGTTCGCGGTTAGTGGGGGTGAGGCGTTTTAAAGGATCAAGCTTATCGGTTGCCTCTAGGCTTAACAGGGTTTCCAAACTGGCGATAATGGCAATGGTCGCCGCCGTGACGTACAGTTTTGGATTGTACAAATGCACCAGATAACTGCTATCGGGAAAGCTCAAATAATTGATAAAGTCACGGGGGCTTGCCGATACCGGCAGGTTGACCAAATGTTTGGCACTGACTGCCCACTCCGGTGCAAAATGTGCGCTGAACAACTGGTAGGCTACGCCCCAAATCACCGCCACCAACGGCCCAGGGATGCTTTTTAAGACCGGCAGGCGCTTTAAAGTGGGGGTTCCCCAGACGATTAGCAGCAACAAAGCCACCGAACTGATAATGACCGCACCATAGGAAATACCGTTGAAGGCGCTGAACAATTCCAGGAAACTCGATTGCGCCGTTTCCTGCATATAGCTCTCATCACCTTCGTAACTGCTGTCGTAGCCGGTGGCATGGGGTATTTGCTTGATAATTAGGATTAAGCCTATTGCCGCCAACATCCCTTCGATGACGGCGGCGGGGAAAAACGCCCCGATAATCCCCGCCCTTAAATAGCCCAAGGCCAACTGCATTATCCCCGCCACGATACAGGCGACCAGCAAAGCCTGAAAACTTCCCAAAGTTTGGATGGCGCCCAGCACAATCACGGTCAACCCCGCCGCCGGTCCTGAGACACATAATTGGGAGCCGCTTAGCCATGACACCACCAAACCACCGACCATACCCGCAATCAACCCGGAAAACAAAGGGGCACCTGAAGCCAAGGCGATACCCAAACACAGCGGTAAGGCGACCAGAAACACCACCAATCCGGCGGGAAGGTCGTGTTTTAAATGCTGTAAATAATAGCTGGCATGTTTATGTATCATGTTATAAATCCTCATATTTAAGGGTAACGCCAGCCAACCTGGCCCCGTAATGGGCAATGGCCTGGACACCATTATTGGCTTTTTCATGCACAATAAGCCGCAGCACAACCTGCCCTGCTTAGGATTCATATTAATGTCCCAAGCTTTCAAAAACCTTTCAACACCGCCCATGTTATGAATATTTTACTGATAGAAGATGATGCCGTTTTAGCCGATGGCCTATTGCATACGCTGGAAAGCGATGGCTATTCGGTTCGTTGCGCCACCACGGCACTCGCGGCAGAGCAATGGGTGGACAGCCAAGATTTTGATCTTATCGTGATGGATTTAGGGTTACCGGACTTAGATGGCTTACAATTGTTACGCCGTTTTCGCCATCGTAAGTTATCGCTACCCATCATTATTTTGACGGCCCGTGACAGCCTCAATGACCGTATTGACGGCATTGAACAAGGGGCTGATGATTATTTGACCAAACCGTTCGAGCTACGAGAATTGGAGGCCCGCATCCAAGCCCTGATCCGACGCTGCTATGGCGGGTTTGACCATCAAATCCGCATCGGCCAGCTCATCTTGGACACCCATAAGCAAACCATCTTAGCCGCCAACCAAGCGTTTTTGTTGGCGGCCCGTGAATACGGTGTATTGGAGATTTTGCTGATGCAAGCAGGAAAAGTGGTTGCCAAAGACCGGATTGCCCAACGTTTATCTAATGATGCCGATGGGATCAGTGACAATGCCATTGAAATCCATATCCACAGGCTGCGCAAACATATTGCGCCTTATGGTGTGGCCATCCGCACGGTGCGGGGGTTGGGGTATTTATTGGAGGCTAGCCATGACGGTGCTTAAGCGACAGAAAACCAATAGCCTGAAAACTGAAATCCTGTTCCGTTTAGTCATCCCGTTGATTTTTTTTGTGGTGGTCGATACGGTGTTGTCGTATTTTGTCACCGTGCATTATGTTGATAGGGCCTATGACCGCTGGCTACTGGATTCGGCGCGATCCTTAGGACAAGAGATTAAGGTCAGGCAACATAAGGTGCTGGTCGAATTACCGCCGGAAGCGTTGGAGATCATCAAATGGGACGAGCAGGACAAGACTTATTTTAAAATCATCTCTAACGGCGGAGAAGTTCTGGCGGGTGATCCGCAAGTCCCCGAACCCTTAGCACCTGATATTGATTGGTCACGTCCGATCTATGTCAACGCCACCTTGTACGGTGAACCGGTGCGTATCGTGTCGATGCGCATCACCTTTATTGACACGCCCGGACAAGTGTTCATCCACGTTGCGGAGACGTTGAACAAACGTCGGGCCATGATGACGGACATTTTATTGGCGGATTTGATCCCGCAAGTGGTGTTTGTCATCTTAACCGCCATCTATCTGCTATCAGGCCTAAAGCGTGGCTTGCAGCCTTTGCATACCTTGGCCAAACATATCGCCGGACGTTCATCGCGCGATTTAAGCCCGATTCCAGAAAACCATGTGTTTCTGGAAGTACGGACATTGACTGACACCATTAACGACATATTGGAGCAATTGACGTTGGCGATTGCCACCCAACAACGGTTTATCGCCAATGCCGCCCACCAATTGCGCACCCCGCTGGCGGGCTTAAAATTACAGGCGGAGCGTGCGTTGCGTGAGCAGGACATCACTGCCATGCAGCCAGCCCTGATTCAAGTGCAAAACAGTGCCGACCGTATGTCACACCTGACCGCACAGCTGTTGGTATTAGCCCGCTCGGAACCCATCAGAGGCGGCCATGAGCTGGCTACCGTCGATTTGTGCGGATTAGCCAAAAAAACCTGTATGGATTGGGTGCCTAAGGCCTTACAACACAACATGGACATCAGTTTTGACAGCCAAGAAGAGAGCATGTTGGTGCAAGGGGATGAGGTTTTACTCCGCGAGTTGCTGGCAAACCTATTGGATAACGCGCTTATGTATGGGCAAGGCCAAGGCGGTGTCACCGTCAGCCTGGAACGCACTCCCCAAATCTGTTTGACCGTGTGTGATAATGGCCCAGGCATACCCGATGCTGAGATAACAAAAGTCCTCGAACGCTTTTACCGCATTCCTGGCAGCCCGGGTAACGGTTGTGGCTTAGGCTTGGCCATTGTTAAAGAAATCGCTGAACTGCATAACGCCAAACTTAAATTGAGCGGCACACAAGGGACACAAGTCCAAGTGCTATTTGCTGGCGACCCATAAAATCGCCAGCAACGTTGTCCGAACTAAGAGCCGTGATGATAGCCACCTGGTGAACCTTTACGCGCCAGTGCTTCTTTAATGATTACAGATTTGGTAGCGGCGGGTTTGAGTTTGGCTTTTGCCGGTTTAGCAAGGGCGGCCTTAATCACAGGAGCTTTTGTTTTTACAATTTTGACCTCAGCGGCTTTGGCAACCTTGCCTTTTGCCCCTTTAACCTTGCTTGGTAACGCATCTATCGGCTTGGCAGCCAACGTTTTTGCATTTTTTGCCAGCTTAGCGACAGCGGGTTTTGTAGGGGCCGCCTTAACTTTTACCGGCAATGCTTTAGGTTTAGCCAACACAGGTGCCAACGGGGCTTTGACTGCTTTAACAGGCAAGGGAGCAGCAACTGTTGTTTCTGGTTGGGCAGGGACGGCTTCCTCCAAAGGCGGCAAACGTTCATACAAGGCC
>JACXTQ010000255.1 GCA_016919605.1 Methylovulum sp. | reverse complement strand
TTTTCATGGCGAGTTTGATGTGGTGCAGGCGCGGATTGTCGGCCAACGCCACCTGAAGCTGGTGTTGCGTTGCGGTCAAGGCAATTTGTTGATTGATGCGATTGTTTTTTTTATTGACCAACCGGAACAATGGTTGGGCATACGACGAATTGTCGCAGCTTACAAGCTGGATATTAATGAGTTTAGGGGGCAGCGCAGTATGCAGCTTATTTTGCACTATTTGGAAAAGTTGGCCTGAACCTGTTTACGTTGGCAATACCGCCGCCAGCTCCGGTTTATTAAGTTTGTTAAGGGCAAATTCGGCGTTTTCACGGATACGGGGCCGGTGTTCGGTGGGGATGAGTTTGGCTTCCAGCAATTGCCGACAGGCATCGAAACTCTCTTGGTAATGTCCTGCCCAATAGGCCGTTACCGCGAATTCATCCAATAAGCCATAATCGTAAATCCACTGCTTGGCGAATAAGGCATCGGGCGGGTTGCCAAGGGTTAAGGCGTGTTTGCCGAACACATAGCCTTGTTGGTAGTTGCCCAGCAAGCAGCAAAGCCGCATCACGCCATGTAAGGCTTCGGCGCGGTTTGGGCACGCTTCAAAGGCACTCAGATAAAGGGGTAGGATGTCTTTGGGCGCATAGCCCAACACTTCTTTCAGGTGGGCGGCGTTGTATAGGCTGACGGTCACTTCCTGATGCCAAAAGCCCTGTTGTGCACGGCGCAAATAAGTTGCCGCCGCCAATTCCAGCTCACCAATGTCCCAATAGCTTTGTGCCAGATAAAAGGTATAACGCGAAATTAAAAACGGGTCGGTTTCGGTCTGTAACGTTTGCGCCAGCAGAGCGGCATCGGCACGGAATTTATCGGGGCTTTGGCTTCTTACCCCCTCTGTAGTGGGCTGATTAAAAAAGCCACTAACCTGGACGTGGGGGCTAAGATCGGCGCAGTCGAGATACTCATGCAGCACGGCTTTGTAAATCAGCGGTACGCGGTTGCTGAACAATTGTGGGCGATTGTAAATTAGGCCGTTAAAATGTGTGGGTATGTCATAGATCGGTGCGGACAGGCTATTTTTAAAGTTTGCGCTATCAAATTCGCGGGCAAACACAAGGATTTCATCGGCATCAATCATTAGCACATAATCTATTTCCGTGCGCCCGCGCAGTTTTAACAGTACCGAGTTACGGTTAGCGGCAAAGTTTTGCCAAGGTTTGTCAAGTACCTGACCGGGTAGTTGATGCTCGTGTAAAAAGGCGCGGATGAGGTCTTGAGTGCCATCAGTGGAGCCGGTGTCTTCGATTAACACATAATCTATCAACGGTAAAACGCTGCTCAGGCAACGGCGGATTACCTTGGCCTCGTTTTTGACTATCATAGCCAAGCCTATGCTAGCCATACCTAACCTTTAATTTATCAGCTGACGTTACGCAGTAACGTTGCTTTCCTCCCGTTTGCCGCGCCGAGCACCGCAGGTTTTGTCGGGATAAGCCCGAAGGGGCGCGGCAAGGATGCCGCGCGTCGGTAAATGGGCTGGAAGCCCATTTTACCGACCCCCGACAAAATCGAGGAGCGCAGGATAAAGCGGCAATCGGGCCGCCTTTTCTTTGGATACTTTCTTTTGGCGGAGCAAAAGAAAGTATCTCGCCTTCGGGTGCGAGAACCCGATTAAAATAATTATCGCGATAGCGATTCATCATTACATTTTTCAACATCGCAAAAAGACTGCGTAACATCAATTATCAGGCATAGTCCGTCAGCCGCGCCAAGCGCATCTGTTCCAATACGGCATAAGGCCCGTCCAACCAACGGGCGGCGATGGTGCGCAAAGCTTGGTCAGCATCGCGCTGTTTGTCGGCGGAATCCGCCTCAAACGGACGTTGGGGGTTTTTAGAGTGACGGGTGGTGGTCTGTTGCCAAGCGTCAAGATCAGGGCCGCTCAGATGCAGCTTAAAATGGGGGGCAAGCCGCGTTGCCAACGCATCTGGCAATTCGCTGTAATTGACAAGCAGGCCGCCAGGGTAGGTTTGCAAGGCATGGATAGCCGTATTCAGAATGTGCGAAAGCACCCACGCCCCATGCTCCAACGGTTGGTTTAATAGCTGTTCGGGCGGATAAAGGCCGTGCGCCATCATCGAACCAGGAATCAAATATGATGAAGGCATACGCACTTGCGAGACCAGCACTTCCAGCGGGTCGCGGTAAAGAAATAACCACGGTGTGCCGGGAAACGCGCTAAGCAGCCGTTCAATATGGCAAATATGCCAGCAATCAGTTTTTAAGAATAAACGTTGGTCTTGGATACGGCGCGGTTGCCCTAGTGCAGCGGTGAGGTCACGCAGTAGTGCTTGACCCGCCTGTTTGTCAAAATCCGGCGAGGCGGTTAGCCATTGCAAAAAAGTATCAATAGCAGGCGGTTCCGATAGGACAACGCTGTCGGATAAGGCGGCTAGGGCTTGCGCTGCCAAAGTCGAGCCGCAACGGCTACTATGAAAAACGATGCCTTGTAAGGGCAAGCCTGGATGACTGAGCGCGCGTTCGCTCAATACTGACAACCCGGTGCGTTGGCCAAACAATTGGTTAAACGGTTTAGCGGCGAGTTTTTGTAAGGTGTCTTGGCAAAACGGTTCGACAAAACGCTCTTGCCCCATGTAGCCCCAGTGGACATAGCCGCGTTGCAGGTATAAGGGTATCCAATCCATCAAGGCATCAGTCATGGCAAATTCCTTTCAATCCAAGCTCGATGGTTTTGGCGCATCATCTGCCTTAATTCCGGCTCGTCCAAGCTATGCCCAGAACGTTCGGCAACACTGGCCAGGGCGGCGATAAAGTCATCTTTGGTATTAATGGCAAATAATTGCCGGTGCAGCTGTGCATCGTTTTGTAGGTGTTGGTACAGCCAAGCAACCGTCAGCGGTGGTAGGGTGGATACGTTGGGCGTGGCTTGTTCGGCAGTGGCTAAGAGTGCCAGTAGCCAGTCATTAACTTTACAGTCTATCACCAGATGGATGCGCTCGGTGTCACCCCGGTTGGCAAAAAAATGCGGTAGGCTAAAATCAGCGTACCAGCATTCTCCCGCCGCCCAATGGTAAGAGCTGCCATTGATGCGGCACTCGACATCGGGGTTAGTGGCGATAACCAGATGGATGCGGACTTCGCCGACATCCAGGCCTAAGCCATGATCGCGGTGTTCATTGATAACGGCTCCAGGTGCGAGCCGTAAGAGCCGCGCTGATAACAGCGGGCAGGCAAACTGGCTTAAGGCGGCTTGCAAATGAGGGCAACGCTCCAATAACGGCGTATCCGTCCAATTATCGGCGTTAGGGTCGGAATAAATCGCGTTATGGCTGCCTGGCACGGCGCGTAAGGCGGCGGCACTCCAATCGCCCTGATAAATGGCGTTATTAAAATGGGCTTGCCAGTCGGAGGCGGCTAAATTTGCCGCCTCCGTCTGAAGTTGCTCGGCATTAAACGGTAACGGCAAACGGCAGGCCGATATAGTTGTTTGAAAGTGCATGGTTTTTAATTTTTTCTGGCAGGTGGTTGCCATTGCATAAAAAAGTGTACGCCTTTATCTTCAATAACCGAAAAACCCAGTTTGCGGTAAAGGTGTTGTGCGGGATTGAACTGCTCCACATGCAGTTGCACCGGTTTATCCGCTTCTTCAGCTTCTGCCAGCAGGTTGTGCAACAGCAAGCTACCAATGCCTTGCCTGCGGTAAGGCGGCAATAAAGCAATGTCTATCAGCAGCAAATCGGTTGCGCCACGATGCAGATAATAGCGCCCAATAGGCGTATTTGCTTGGCTGATAATTAAGAATTCGGCATTCGGATAGTGTTGCCGATAATGGCTGCGTTGCAAATTAAACTGCATATCCAGAAAAGCGCTTTTTTGCGCATCTGCCCAAGGTACGGCGGCCAGCTCTTCGTTGCGGCTGGCCGCATAAATTTGTCGTAACAAGGGTTCGTCAATCGCCGTTTCGGGGCGTAGGGTAATCGCCTGCATGGGATAGGGATGTCGGCTAAAGGTGAAAATGGTAACAGAAAGGCATAACCTCAGCTATGGCTAAAGCGGCTTAAGGCCTTTCAGATTGTCGCCCTAGAGGCATAAAACCTGAAAGGGTTTAGTGGAGTTGTTATGTCTTACCCGCCTTAGCAATTCTGGAAAAACACACCCTTAGTTTCTGCTTGGGAAGATGCCATATAACGCAATGATAAAATTTACGCACAAATAGGGCTGTAGGTTAGGGTGTGCTTGACCGCTATTAGGTATCCCGCTAATCGCTGTTGGGTTCATGATGGAATTGGGTGCACTGGCAAAATTCTGCATATCGGCACTGGTGTTTGTATCAATAGGTTTCGCCAAAAAATTACCCACTGGTGTCGGTAAAGTCCCATCTGCGCTGGACACGTTTAAAGCATGGCTATGGCTGGGTAGCGTGATATTGGATAAGGTCATCGATTCGAAGCCGCTGAGTTCGCCCATTACATAAGGGCTTAACCCTGGGCCGTTGCCTTCATTTACCGGAACTCGGCTGCGTAAGTCGGGCAAGCCAAAGGTGTTTTGGCCATCGCCACCGTAGGTTGTGCCGAGTAGGGCAAACAGTGCTGGGTTTTCGTTAATGGATAGCAATTTGCCATCACATAAAGCCCAGCCCGGTTGCGGGGCAAAATTAAAACCTGCCATACGGATTTCACCGATAAAAGGTTCTGACATAATGAACTCCTTAATAATAATTAGTATCCGCCGTTAAGATAAAGGGCCGCTTAACCCTATGGCGAATCAGGTTAAGAAGGGTGGGCAAATCATTCTGGCAGTGCCGCCCAGACCTTTCAGCACCTTGTGCGTAAAGAAAAAAGCCTGAAAGGGCTGGCGGATATCCATTTATGCCACGCCCATTTTTAATAAGCCGAGATTGTGGCAAGACTCGCCCTTAGTTTCTGCTTGGGAAGATACCGTTTAAGGCAATAATGAAGTTTACACACAAAAACGGCTGTATGTTGGTATGGGCTTGGTTGCCACCTGTCGCACCAATCGCCGCCGTATTCATGGCTGCGTTAGCCAAACCGGCAAAATCTTGCATATTGGCGGTACCATTGTTATCGACAGGTACTGCTAAGAAGTTGTTGACAGGGGTCGCAAGATTGCCTTGGCCGCTGGAAACGTTCAAGCTATGGGTATGGTTAGGTATTTGGGCGCTAGTTAAGGTAACTGTTTCGCTACCGCCTTTTTGACCCATCACATAAGTGCTTAAACCAGGGCCTGTACCTTGGTTTACAGGTACCCGCCCGCGTAAATCGGGTAAGCCAAAGGTAGTGCGTCCATCGCCACCGTAGGTTGTGCCCAGTAAGGCAAACAGGGCTTGGTATTGGGCAACGGGAAGTGTATGGCCATCACATAAGGCCCAACCGCGTGGGGGATAATTAAAACCGACCATACGAATTTCGCCGACAAAAGGTTCTGACATAATGAACTCCTCAATAATTATAGTATTCGCCATTCAATAAAAGCCAACTTAACCGTATGGCGGATTCGGTTAAGTGGTAAATGTACAGGCTTTAGGTTTTAACTCCCCCGCCTCTACTCAGGCAATAGGATTAGGATAAAGGGGGGGAACCATGTAAATTTTTCTGGGTAAGGTCAGTTAGTTACCTATGCAATGATAAGCGGCTGTTGAATTGACTGAGCCATTAGTATTACGGATAGATACGGAAGTGGCGGTTGCACTAACAACTTTGAACAGATGTGGTGTTGTGGTTGCATCATATTCGCTTACTGTACAAACGGGAATGTTGGTAAATTGGGCGCTGCCGGAGAAATTGATTGTTGTGGTTGTTGCGAAGGTTATCGCTATGGTGCCGACAACAATATGCGCAGACGAAAGGCTGGTGCCGCTAGCGTTGTAGACGGCAGTGCCGCCTGATCCTGAAGAAGGCGTTACCCATTGGGTGTTGTAGTTAGTGCCATCAATTTTAGATAGGACTTGATTGGCGGTTCCGCCCGTAGGTACGCCAGGGCCGGTTGCACCTGTCGCGCCCGTTGAGCCGGTTGCACCTGTTGCACCCGTTGAGCCGGTTGGGCCTTGTGGGCCGGTTGAACCTGTCGCACCTGTTGAGCCAGTGGCTCCGGTCGCCCCTGTTGAACCCGTCGGGCCTTGCGGGCCGGTCGTTCCAGTCGCCCCTGTCGGGCCTTGTGGGCCGGTTGAACCTGTCGCCCCCGTCAAGCCAGTTGCCCCCGTAGGGCCTTGTGGGCCGGTTGAACCTGTCGCCCCCGTCAAGCCAGTTGCCCCCGTAGGGCCTTGTGGGCCGGTTGAACCTGTCGCCCCCGTCAAGCCAGTTGCCCCTGTTGGGCCTTGCGGGCCGGTTGAACCTGTCGCTCCTGTCAAGCCAGTCGCCCCCGTTGGGCCTTGCGGGCCAGTTGGGCCCGTAGCTCCTACTGCGCCTGCCGGGCCTTTTAAGGCAATTTCAAGATACGCCGGATGGCTGGTTTGCAGAGCTTCTTTACTGTCTAGGGTAATAGAGGTGTTAGTTGTCGAAGCATCCGGTTCCAACACCAAGCCATTGTTGTTGGCGGGGTTATCCACCCAATCGAGAACCAAATTAGTGACATCAACGGCAAAATAGCTATTGGCACGGCTTATGGTGGCACTGCTGGCCGCCGCCGCCCCTTGGGTAGGTGCGGTGGTGACTGTGCCTTCGCTCCATGTTTGGGTAATGGGGCTGGCTTGGATTTTGCCGCTGCTAGGAATCGTTTTGACATAAAAGACCAAGGTGGCTTTAGCAACGTCGCTGGAAGTGATGCCACTAGGCAGTGTCGATAAATCAAAGTTGAACAGGGCTTTGCTACCGGAACCGATGTTGATGCTTATTGCGCTACCGACATTGGTGGCTGAACTATTGACATCGGCAGTGAGTGGGACGACTACGGCGTGGGCACTGTGGCTAAGGCAAGCCAATAAAATAGCCCCATAAAGAGGATTGAAAGATAAACGCATGGTAACTCCAAAAAAATAGTAATAGTTATAGGTCATTTATGGAGTTGCCTAAACCTTATGGTCTCGCTTCAACTCCTGGTTAAGGGTTAAAGCCTAAGAGGCGGCTCGGGTAAAACGGTCTTTTTTAGCGATTTTTTTGCTTAGTTGCCAACTCAGCATACCCATCAACGTTAAGGCCAGTGCCGCTGGGGTGGGTATTGGGGGGATGTCAGCCGAATCGACATTTTTGATGTCTACGGCCCAATGGCCACTACCACCGCCACCATTGGTCGTGAAGGCTATTGAGGCAAAGCTGGTCAGACCTAGCGCATAGGCGAAACCATCGGATAAATGGTCGTCAGCCCTAAAATTATCGGTTTGGGTCAACGCCAAAATGTAGTTGCCGGCAAATAACGGGCCGTCTGCGATAAACGCTTCATCACCTTTGTTTTTGATTTCGGTGGAATAGAACCATTGGCCATCGGTTTTCCTAAAAATAGCCAGATAAGGGTCAAAGCCCCCGCTGGCTATGGTGGTGCCAGCCGCATTAACGCCGCCATTTAAAGACAAGGTCTCAATGATAACTGATGAAGAATCGGAGGCTAGGGAAAAATTAAAAAGCTGCACATCGCTATCTTGGGTGAAGTTGCCCGTAAAACTGAAATCAGTAGCCAAAGCAAATTGGCTGCTTAGCAGTAATAGGGCGAACTTTAATGCTGTAAAGCGGCGTTTTTTTATCATAATCAATTACCTTTTGCTAGGTTGAAAATAAAAACTGTGAACTGCGTCAAGAAATTTAATGGATTCTATCAGGTAATTTTTTGTTTTTATAGGTAGCTTTTCACATTTTATAAAAAAATTT